>VGRF01000052.1 GCA_016875395.1 Deltaproteobacteria bacterium
AGGACTTGCCGCTCTCGGTGTCGATCGCGCGGATCCAGCCCTCCGCCTGCTTGGCGTGGCGGGTGCCCATCGCGCGCTGGAACCACTGGCGGGCTTCCTGCGGCTTCTTGAGGTTGTAGTACGACATTCCGAGGAGGATCTGCGCGTTGCCCGGGTCGCGCGCGTTGCCGGCCTCGAGCGCCTTGCGCAGCGCGTCGATCGCGCCGTTCCAATCCTCGCGCTGGACCTGCACCTCGCCGAGGCGGGCCCAGAGATCGCCCGAGCGCGATGCGTTCGCTGCGCTCTTGAGCGGGGCAACCGCCTTGTCCCACTCGCGCGCGGCGACCCAGCAGTTGCTGATCTTCTCGAACGTCTTCCCGCTGTTGCCGACCTTCGCCTGCTCCTTCGTGAGCATCGACGCGCAGCGGTAGGGGAGGTTATTGAACGCCATCAGGTCCGCGAGGCGCGTCAGGTCCGTCGCATCCGTGAGCAGACCCATGTGGTACGCGAGGTTCAGCGCGATCAGCGCGTCGTCGTACTTCTCCTGCGCGCCGAGCACCGCCGAGAGCTGCACCCAGTTCGCTTTCTTCGAGGGCTCCGCCGCCACGAGCTTGCGGACCATCGGCTCCGCCTTCGCGTACTGCTCGTTCTTCAGGTAGAGCGCGAGCACGAGCTGCAGCCAGCTCGGCTGCGGCTTCTCCGCCATCGCGATCGCCTTCTCGGCGGGCGGCAGCGCGCGCCGCTCATCGCCCATCTGGTAGTAGGCGACGGCGAGCATGTAGTACGCGTTGGAGTTGGGCTTCGGCGTCTTGGCGATCCACGACTCGAGCGCCGCCGCGCCTTCCTTCCACTTCTCCTCGGCGAGGTACAGCTGCGCGATGTTGAAGCTGACCTGATCGAGCTCGACCTCGTTCAAGCCTCCGCACGTGATCGCCTTGTTCAGTGCGCCGCGCGCGTCGTTGAACTTCTCCTGGGAGTTGTAGATCGCGGCGTAGAGCTGCTGAACGCGCGAGCACTCGTAGGGGCTGAGGCCGTCCTGCTTGATGGAGTCGAGCGATCCCTTCGCTGTCGTGTACTGCGGCGGGGTGGCATTCAGCGCGTCGATGGCCGCCTGCAGCTTCTTGCCCGTCTGCGCGTCGATCGAGTTGGCGGCAGCCGCCTTCTTCTTTGCCTCTTCCTCTTCCTTCTTGGACTGCGCCAGGACGGGCGCGGCCGAGAGGGCGAGGGCGATCAGGAGGAACCAAGCCGTTCGAATCAGGCGAGTCGATCGCATGGACTACCTCTCCATGTTGAAGCTGAGGCGAACGCGCACGCCGACGCGCTCGACCGCGACGCCTTCCTGCACCTTGGGGTTGTAACGCCAGCGTGCGATGGCCTTGAGCGCGGCTTCCTCGAAGTACCCCCTCGGGCTCGCGTCCACGACCTTGGCGTCACGCACGGTGCCGGCGGCGGTGATCGTGAACTGGACCAACACCCAGCCCTCGATACCGCGGCTCTGCGCGCGAGGCGGGTAGTCGGGGTTGATGCGGACCAGCGGCATGATGTCGCGATCGGAGCCGCCGACGTTCACCGTCATCTTGGTCATCGCGGCGCGCGCGTTGACCTCCGGCGTGAGCATCGCGACCGCGTCGGTGGAAGCCGAGGAGCTTGCGAAGTTCATCTTGGGGGCCTGAGGCGCGATGTCCGGGCGATCACGCTTCGCCTTCGACGCGCGGCGCGAAGCGGTCTCGGTGTCGCGCCGCAGGCGGGTGAACTCGACGCGCTTCGCGTCGGTCATCTCGAAGGCCTGGCTCTCGCCGGTGTGGATGAACACCCAGAGGAGCAAGAAGACGAGCGAGGTGAAGAAAGCTCCAGCGGCGAAAGTGGCCGGCGTGCGAAGGAAGGAGGGCATTTCACTCTGCTCCCGCGTCGTTGGCGGCGAGGTAGATCTCGCGGATGCCGCCGATCTTCACTTCGTCCATCACGCGCGCGACGATGCCGGCCTTCGAGTCTTTGTCCGCCACGATCACCACGGAGTCGTCGGGGCGTTCGACGGAGAGGCGCTCGATGATGGCGCGCATGCGCCGGAAGTCGACCTGCTGGCGGTCCATCCAGATATCGCCGTTCTCACGAATGGCGATCATGATGTTGCCGTTCTGCCGGTTCTCGGCGGTGAGCGCGTCCGGCTTCGTCACCGTGATGCCGGCTTCCTTCACGAACGAAGTCGTGATGATGAAGAAGATCAGCAGGTTGACCATGAAGTCCAGCATCGGCGCGAGGTCGATGCCGTGGTCTTCGCTCTCCGGCGCGTGTCTACGGATTTGCATCGAGAAGCCTCATTGGCCAGTCGTGAAGGTGATGTTGTCGACCTGAGCGAGGCGTGCAGCGTCGACCACGTCGATCACCGTACCGTGGGGCGCACTCTGGTCGGCGATGATGAGCACGCCGGCCTTCGGCTTCACCGCGTGCAGTCGTTCGACGTTCGCGCGCACGGCCCGGTTGTCCACCTCGCGGTTGTCCACCCAGATCGAGCCGTCCGCGAGGATCGAGATGGGAATGGACGCGTTCTCGGGACTCGAATCAGTCGTCATCTCGCCTTGCGGGCGATTGACCTCGAGCGCCACTTCCTTCACGAACACGGCCGTGATGATGAAGAAGATCAGGAGGTTGACGACGAAGTCGAGCATCGGCGCGAGGTCGATGCCGGTGGTCGACTCGTGCGTCTCTTCCTGGTGTCGTTTCATGCGCATGGTTAGAAGGTGAACCTATCCGCAAGGAGCTCGGTCTCTCGGCGAGCTCGGGTTCGGAAGTAGTACTGCGGGAAGAGACCGGTGATGCTGACGGCAAGGCCCGTCATGGTGCACACCATGGCTTCGGACACGCCGCTCGCCATAGTGCGCGCGTCCGCCGATCCACGCAGCGCCATCGAGTCGAACACCGCGAGCATGCCCGACACCGTCCCGATCAGGCCGAGAAGCGGGGCGAGCGGCACGAGCATGTTGAGCACGGGGAGGCTCGCGTTCATCGCGCCATTCAGCTGGGAGATCATCCCTCGCCGAACTTGGCGCGCTGCCCACGTGTTGTGCTCTTTCCGCGCAACCCACTTCGCGTGAAGCTCGTCTGCCAGCGCCGGGAGGCGGTTCCGGAAGAACCAATACCTCTCGGCGATGAGCATCCAGAGCAGCGCGCCGTTCAGGAAGATCAGCACCACGAAGGGCCCGCCTTCCGCGAACAACTCGCGAGTCGCCCGCACGAACGGAAGCAGGTTCAGGCTATCCACGTCGCTTCTCGAGGCTCTCCGCGAGGAGGCCCGTCGTTTGCTCGTCGAGGACCTGCACGATGCCCTTCGACATCGAGGTCAGGAACGCGTTGATGAAGAGCAGCGGAATCGCGATGCCGAGGCCTGCGACCGTCGCGATCATGGCTTGACCGATGCCGTTCGCCATGAGGCGCGGATCGCTTTGGCCCGTCTCCGTGATGGTCTGGAACGTGACGATCATGCCGACCACCGTTCCGACCAGGCCGAGCAGCGGACCTGCCGCGACGGCGAGTCGCAGGAACGCCTGGAAGCGCTCGAGCGTGGGCACCTCGCGCAGCACGGCTTCGGAGATGCGGAGCTCTGCGACCTCGGCATCTTCCTCGATGCGGTTCGGGTCGCCGCGGAAAGCCGAGAGCACGCGGCCCAGCGGATTGTCGTTCGACGGACTGGCTGTGTTCGCGAGCTGGCGCTGCACCTTGCTGCGCTCGCCGAGCAGGAAGACCGTCTGGTAGGCCGCCAGGACGAGACCGACGAAGCCGACGAACAAGATGAAGTACACGATCGGTTCCGACTCGATGAAGCGGTCCACCCAGCTCGGACGCTCCGTCACGAGCTCGAGGAGGACGCCGCGGGCAGGGTCGACGACCGCCTCGTTGTACTCATCGCCGCTCGCCCCAGCGAGGTCCTCAGCGAGACCCCGAGCACGGCCGGGGAGCTGGCGGGGAAGCACCTTGAGGGCGCCGTCGCGATACACGAGGTACTCGTCGCCCGCGGAAGCCGTGAATCCGCCGACGCGCACGACTTCCATCTGCGCGGAAGTGGCGTCGGGCTGCACGACCGAGGCGTTGTACTTCGCGACCTGACCGCTCGCGATCATCTCCTGAGTGATTTCGCTCCACATGCGCTCGAGCTCGGTGATGGACGGCAGCGACTTGGCATCCGCGATGCGCTTCAGGAACGCGACGCGGTCTTCCGTGCCCTCAGCGGCGGGGAACTGCGAGTTGATGAGCGAATCGCCGAGCGAGTTCGAGATCTCGCCTGCGATCTGGCGCGTCACTCCGAAGAGCTCGCCCAGGTTGCCCTGGCGCTGGCGAAGCAGCTCGTTGAGCTCGTTGATGCGGATCTCGTTCGCGTCGTACTGCGCGGAGAGCGACGACGAGGTCGCCTCCGCCCCAGCGCGCTTGCGCTCCGCCTCGGCCATCAGGCCGGCCTGACGATCGCGGGCGGCCTTGAACTCACGCTCGCGCTCCGCGTTGATGCGCTGCTCTTCCGCGCGCGAGTTCTGGACCTGCTTGAGAAGCTCGGCCAACGAGGTGGCCTGAGCGAAGGCGCCCGTCGCGAGCGTCTGCGTCGCGAGGACGACCGAGAGAGCGAGAATTCGAGCGCGCATTACGACTGCACCTCCGCGTGCGGCGCCGGCACCGGCACTTCGAGGAGGTCAGGGGCGCCGAGCTTCTTGGCGACCTTGATGGCCTTCAGCACCGCCTCCCGATAGTCGTTGTCCACCACCCACGAGCGCGTGTTCTGATTCCAGTAGCCCGTCTCGTTCAGATCCGGGGTCTGGTACATGAGCGACGCGCGGCCGAGGCGCACGAAGTCGACGGTCTTCTCAGCGCCGTCGGCCGTGAGCTTGCCCTGATACGTCTCGAGCGAGCGGCCGTAGTCGAGCTCGATCTGGTACGCCTCGAGGATGCGGCGGTACTTCTCGGAGATCGTCACGTCCGCGCGCGGCATGATCTCTTGGAGATTGCTGGCGCGGCGGTTGCGCTCTTCCGCGAGGAACGGCACGTCGAGCTTCACGAACTCGACCAGCTTGTCGACCATCTTCTGCATCAGCGGCTGGATCTCGCGCTGCGTCGTCTCGATCTCGACGAGCTGGCGCTGGATCGACGCCACTTCGTCGCCCTGCGACTTCACCTGGGTTCGCAGCTGCTCGTTGAAGCGCGTCAGGCTGTCGAAGTCGGCGAGCGCTTGGCGGTAGCGCCCCGCGGCATCGCTGGCCTGATCGTTCAGCGCACTCACGCGCTCTTGCGCGGAAGCGGCTTCGCGATCTGCGGCGGCTTGCGCCTGAATGATCGAGTCGAGCGACTGTGCGCTCGCTCCGGTCACCGCGGCCGTAGGCAGCGCGGCGAATGCGACGAAGGCCAAGGCCCTCGCGCGGTTGCGAGTGAGGAGCATCATTTGGGCGCGCTTCTCCTGGAAGGAAGGATTGGGGGACGTGCACAGCGGTGCCGACGGAAAAGCCGGCCCCGAGGTCGCGGAGGGTAAGCGCGGCGCAAATCGAGAGTCAAGCATGTCCGCGGTTCTAGAACAGAAATTGTTCGCCACAACGCGAGCTTCATCCGCGCTTCATGCTGCGGGCGGTGACTCGCTGCGCGCCTGAACGAAGTAGGGCAGCGAGATTTCGGACGAGAGCGCGCGAAACGCGACGCGAACACGCATGCCGATCGCAAGCTCGCTCGGATCGCACGCCACGTTCGCGAGCATCTCGAAGCCCTCATCGAGGGCGACGATCGCGACCACGTAGGGGGTTGCGAAGGATGGGTGCGGAGCGCGGTGCACGACCGTGAAGCTGTAGACCGCGCCTTCTCCTCGCGACGTGGTCCACTCGAGATCGCCCGTGTGGCACGTGGTGCACAGCGGCTGCGGAATGAAGGTGTAGGAGCGGCAGCTGCGACAGCGCTGCACGCGGAGCACGCCTGCGCGGCAGCCGTCCCAGTGCGGGCGGCTCAGCTCCGTCGGACGCGGGAGCGGGCGCTCGCTCACGCGCGCTCCTTCCCGAGCAGGAGCACGTCGCAGAACAGTGCGCCCGCGCCGCCGTTCGTCGCGATCGCGACCTCTGCGCCGCGCACCGTCAGCGCCGCCGGCAACTCCTCGCGAAGTTGCTGCGCCGCGGCGATCGGTTTCTGCAGCAGCTGCGCGAGGCCCGCGTGGCTGAACGAGAGCAGGCCGCCGTTGGTGGCGACCGGGAGCTCCCCGCCGACCGCGATCCGCCCGTCGCGCACGAATGCGCCTCCCTCGCCGCGCGCGCAGAACCCGAACGCTTCGAGCTGGCGGATCACCTCGAAGCTGAACGGGTCGTAGAGCTCCGCCACGTCGACGTCGCGCCGCGTCAGGCCGCACTGCCCGAACGCGAGCCGCGCGGCCCGCGCCCCGACGTCGCCGTAGCGGTCCCAGGTGGGCGGCGTCACATACGACATGCCGCAGCGATCGAGCGCGCCGCCGAGGAGCCAGATCGGGCGCACGGGCAGATCTCGGGCGCGCTCGGCGCTCGTCAGCACGAGCCCGGCGCCGCCTTCACTCGTCAGGGCGCAGTCGAGCAGCCGAAACGGCTCGGCGATCGGGCGCGAGGCGAGCACGTCCGCGCGGGTGACGTGCCGCCCATACATCACGGCATCCGGGTTCTGCGCGCCGTGATTCCGGATGGTTGCGGCGACTTCTGCGAGATCCTCCGCGCGCGTTCCGTACAAGTGCATGTGCCGGCGCGCGATCAGCGCGAACTCGGCGGCGGTGAAGAGCCCGAAGCACTCCGTGAACTCGTGGCTCGGCCGCGTCCACGGTGCCGTCTCCTCGCGATTCACGTACTCGCCGGCTTGTGCCGTCGCGATCAGCACCGTGTGGCACTGTCCCGACGCGATTGCGAGCGCCGCCTCGAGCACTGCGGGAATCCCGACGTCACCCGTGCCGGTCCACAGCGGCCGGCCGCCGAGCCACATCGCGGTCTCGCGCGGACGCCAGCGCGTGGAGGAGCTGCAGTGGATCCCGTCGACGTCCGCGAGCGTGAGACCGGCGGAGCGCACCGCCCCGCGCATTGCGTCGAGCAGCAGGTCGGTCTCTGGGACGTCGAGCCTCCGCCCCTGCTTCGTGTTGTAGGCGCCGACGATGGCGACGCCGTGCAGCGGGTTCGCCGGCATGCCGATCAGTGCGCGGTGCGGCTGAAGCGCGGCGCGTAGAATCCGTCGCGCAGCTCGCCGAACATCTCGCTGACCTGCGGGTGCGCCACCGGCCCGTTCTCGGCGTCGGGGAGCAGGTTCTGCTCGGAGACGTACGCGACGTAGGTGGTCTTCTCGTTCTCCGCGAGCAGGTGGTAGTAGGGCTGGTCCTTGCGCGGCCGCAGCGACTCGGGAATCGAGAGCCACCACTCCTCGGTGTTCGCGAACTCCGGGTCGACGTCGAAGATCACGCCGCGAAACGGGTGGATGCGGTGGCGCACGACCTGGCCGATGCGGAATCGCGCTTCGCGGAGCTCGCTCATGACGCGCGCGAGTGTGCGCTACTCCGCGTTCGCGATCACCACCTCGACGCGCCGATTGCGCGCGCGGCCTGCGGGGTCGTCGCCGCCGTCGGCCTTCCTCTCCTTCGCGAGCGGCCGGGTCTCACCGAGGCCCTGCGAAATGATTCGCTGAGCATCGATGCCCGACGCCGAGAGCGCATCCGCGACGCGGCGCGCGCGTCGCAAGGAGAGCTCGAAGTTGTACGCGTCCGTGCCGCGCGCGTCGGTGTGGCCCTCGCAGATCAGACGGTTCGCGGGCGCGAGGCGCTTCACGATCTCGGCGATCGTCGCGACCGCGGCAGCGCCCGCCGGCGTGAGCTCGGAGCTGTCGAAGTCGAAGAGCACGTCCGTCACGAGCACCGTGACGCCGCGGTCGTCGACGCGGGTCTCGAAGCCGCTGGCGCCGAGCGCGCTCGAAAGTTGCGCCTGTTTGCTCGTCGCGCAGCCCGCGGCGAGCGCGAGCAACGCGATCGCCAGCACCTTCCTACAGCTGCTCCTCATGCGTGCCTCCCTTGGCCGCAAGCTTGCCGAAGCTCGCGTGCGAATGAACCCTCGGCCGATGCTCACATCCGCCCCGCGACCGGTCGGTCTGATCCTGAACCCGATGTCGGGCCGCGACGTGCGCCGGCTGGTGGGCCGCGCGCAGACCGAGTCGCTCGAGGTGAAGCGCAGCCAGCTCGCGCGCGCGGTCGTGGGTGCCGCCGCCGCGGGGGCGACGCACTTCCACTTCGTGCGCGACGTGTTTCGCCTCGCCGAGCAGGCGCTCGAGTACCTCGCGCTCGACGGCGTGACGCTCGCGCAGCTCGACGTCGGCCCGATCACCACCACGCCCGCCGACACCGCCCGCGCCGTGCTCGCGATGCGCGACGCCGGCTGCGCCGCGCTGCTCGTGATGGGCGGCGACGGCACGAGCCGCATCGCAGCGAGCGCGTGGCCGGATGCGCCGCTCGTCGCGCTCTCGCTCGGCACGAACAACGTCTTCCCCGAGCGCGTCGAGGCGACGCTCGCCGGCGCCGCGGTCGGCCTCGTCGCAAGCGGCAAGCTCGCGCTCGAAGCAGTCGCGCAGCGCGCCAAGGTGGTGCGTGCGCGCTTCGCGGACGGCGCGGAGACGCTCGCGCTGATCGACGCGGTGCTCGTGGCGGACGATCACCCCGGCAGCTTGCTCCCGTTCGACGCGGGCAAGATTCGCCGCGCCGTGCTCTCGCGCGCCGAGCCGGACGCCGTTGGCATGTCGCCGCTCGGCGGCTTGTTATTGCCCACACGCAAGGAAGACGACGCCGGCGTGGACGTCGCCTGCTGCGCGCCGGGGCAGGGCGGCCGCGCGCTGCTCACGCCGATCTCGCCCGGCCTCTACCGCACCGCATTCGTCACGAACGCCAAGCGCGTCGCGCTCGGCGAGCCCGTGATCGTGGAAGGCCCCGGCATCCTCGAGTTCGACGGCGACCGCGAGCGCGTGCTCGCCCCCGGCGAACGCGCCGAGCTGCGCGTCGTGCGCGACGGCCCCTGGCAGATCGACGTGTCGCGCGCCCTGACGAGCGCCGCGCAGCGCGGGCTGTTCCTCGATCTCCCGCACTGGCACGACGAGGGGGATTCGGGGGAAGGACCGGGGTGTTGTTGAGGTCTCGTGAAGTGCGAGTCAGGTGAGCCGACGATCTCCAGCGCCCGTCGGCGATTCTTGGCGTTCCGGTCAGGCCGCCAGCTTGCTCACATCGATGCCGTACAGCTGCGCGGTGCTCGCGCCGAGAATCGCGGTCTTGTGCTCGCTTGTTAGGGACTTCGTGTGCTCGGCGAGCATCTCCTGGCTCCACGGCCACGTCGAGTCGCTGTGCGGGAAGTCGTTGGCCCAGAGCAGGTGCTTCCAGTTCATGTCGTTCGCGACTTTGAACGCCACCCAGTCGTCTTGGAACGTGGTGTAGATGTTCTCGCGGAAGTACTCGCTCGGGAGCTTCGAGAGCTGCTGGCCGGCGGGCAGCCAGTAGCGATGGCGCTTGTAGGCGTGGTCCATCCGGTACATGTAGTGAGGCACCCAGCCGGCGTCGGCCTCCGCGCACACCACATTCAGCGCGGGGTGGCGCTCGAACACGCCACCGAGCACGAGCGTTCCCATGATGTCCTGGCAGCCGCGCATGATGCTGAGAAAGCCGTTCATCTTCGGCCCGCGGGTCTCGTGGCGGAAGGCGTAGTTGCGGTCGGTGAGGATGTGGAACGAGAGCGGCAGCCCGAGCTCGATCGAGGCTTCCCAGAACGCGTCGTAGACGCGCGAGTCGTAGTCCTCGAGCGCGGGGTTGCCGGGCATCATCACGCCGCGGAGCCCTAATGACTTGATCTCGCGCAGCTCGCGAATGCCGTCTTCGGGCGTGCGCATCGCGAGCTGGCCGAGGCCGATCAGGCGCGCCGGGTGCTTCGAGCAGTACGAAGCGATCCAGCGGTTGTAGGCCGCGAAGCACGCGGTCTTGTAGTCGAAGTCGGCGTGGTTGCAGAGCACCATGCCCACGGTCGGGTAGATCACCTCGGCGTGAACGCCGTCCTTGTCCTGCTCCGCGAGGCGCGCGTTCGGATCCCAGCCGCCGGGGTGCATGTCGTAGAACTTCACGCCCGTGGTGCGGATCTTCTCGGGCGGCGTGCCCGCCGCGGCCACGAGGCCCATCGCGATCGGCGCGGGCATGCCGTCGACGAAGAACGCGTCGCCGAGCTTGTCGTTGTCGAAGCGCATCTTCGGCGCGCGGTCCTTCCACTTCGCCTCGATGTGGTCGACGTAAGTCTCGGGCGGCTCCGTGATGTGCGAGTCGGCGGAGATGACGATGTCGCGCATGCGCATGCTCCCGTGTGCGTTGCGCGCACGATACCGCCGCGC
>VGRF01000053.1 GCA_016875395.1 Deltaproteobacteria bacterium
TGTCTCCTCCGCTTCTTGGACGGTGATATTACGCCCGCCGGAGATGTCCCGTAAAGGGGGCGCGTGCATCACGTAGAGGATTCGGCCGCCGCGCGCGCCCACTTCCGTGAACCCGGCGCCCTCCGCGACGCGCCGGGAGGGCGCGTTGTCCGCATCGATCGCTGCCTCGACGCGGACCGCACCCAGCTCCCCGAACGCGAGCGGCAGCACGAGCGCAACTGTGCGCGATGCAGCGCCGCGCCGTCGAGCCTCGGGGTACGTCCAGTACGAGAGGTTCAGGGCGCCAGCGCCGAGCGGCGCCCTCACCCGGGAGCAGCGCGACGCCCTGCTGCTCGCCCTCGCGGAAGAGAGCTGCGAGCGCGTGCTCGCGCACAACCGAGCGCAGGCGCTCGTGCTCTCGCTCGACGAGCGGCGCGCAAGGCTCGACCGCGAAGGCTTCGCGTGGGCGGCGGAGTTCCTGTGCAAGACCGAGGGCATGAGCCCCGCGCAGGGCAAGCTTCCCGACGCCGCAGCCCTCGAAGCGCGCGGCGGCAGCTTGCTGCGGCCCGAGCTCGCGTGGCTGCTCGGCCTCGCGAAGCTGCACCTGCAGCGCGCGCTGCTCGCGGCGCCGAGCTGGGAGCTGCCCGCGTTCGCGCAGCACCTCTACGACGAGTACTTCCCGGCGCGCCTTGCGCGCGCACATCCGCGGGCGCTCGCTCGCGAGCGATCGCCCCTCGGCGCTCGCGGCGGTGACGAAGGCGCTGCAGAAGCTGCGGGGGGCGCTGAGAGCTGCTGCGGGTCGAAGTCTCTCGTTCGTGGGCGGCGGCGGAGATCTCCATGCGCATCGAGCTTTCCTGAGGGGGCCCCGCACATGCGCCACGAGGCGTGTGTGCTCGACTCTCTGATCGTGCTTCACTCGCGCTGCATGAAGCTCTTGCTGGACATCGACGTGCTCTCCTCTTCGGGCCCGCCGCACGACGTGTATGCCGAGGTGCGCGCGCGGGAGCCGGTGTCGTGGCAGAAGATGCCGGGCGTCGGCGGCTACTGGGCGGTGATGAAGCACGCCGACGTGCTCGCGGTGTCGCGCCAGCCGGAGATCTACTCGGCGCAGGCGAAGGGCATGCAGCTCGCGGACTTCACGGATCAGCTGCCCACGCTGCTCTCGCTCGATCCGCCGCGTCACACCGAGATTCACAAGCGCGTGCTCTACTCGTTCGCGCCGCGCGTGGTGCGCAAGCTCGAGCCGCGCATCCGCAGCGTGATGCGCGCCACCTTCGAGCGCGTGGCCGAGCTGCGCGAGTGCGACTTCGTGATGGACGTGGCTCGCCCGCTGCCGCTCGCGATCGTGTGCGACTTGTTGGGCATCTCCGAGGCGGATCGCGAGCGCGTCGGCGAGTGGGCGGATTTGCTCGCGGGCGCGGCGGATCCCGAGATCGCGCAGGGCCGCGACACCGGCACGCAGAGCGCGTTCGCGTTCGGCGCGTACGCCTTCCAGCTCGCTCAATCCGGCGCTGAAGGAGCGCGCGATTCGCTGCTGCGCGTGCTGAAGGACGCGCAGCTCGATGGCGAGCAGGTCGATCTGCCGACCTTTGCGGGCCTGTTCGTGCAGATCGCGATCGCGGACAACGAAACGACGCGCTCGACGCTCGCCGGCGGCATGCTCGAGCTGATGCAGCGCCCCGCGGAGTACGCGCGGCTCGAAGCGAATCGCGCGCTCGCGGAGAGCGCGGTCGAGGAGTTCCTGCGCTGGCTCGCACCGGTGCACTACTTCCGCCGCACCGCGACGCGCGACACCGAGCTGCGCGACGTGAAGATTCGCGCCGGCGACCGCGTGGTGATGATGTACGCCTCGGCGAATCGCGACGAAGACGTGCTCGCTGCACCGCAGCGCTTTGACGTCGCGCGCGACCCGAACCCACACGTCTCGTTCGGCTTCGGCGAGCACTTCTGCCTCGGCGCCGCGCTCGGCCGGCTCGAAGCGCGCGTCTTCCTCGAAGAATTCTTCGCGCGCTTCGCGAAGTACGAGCTCGCGGGCGAGCCCGCGCGCATGCGCTCGAACGAGCTTAACACGTGGAAGCGCATGCCCGTGCGCCTCACCCCTCGCTGAAGGGACGCCCATGACCGACGCGGAACGCCTGCTCGCGATCTTGGAGATTCAGCAGCTCGCGCATCGCTACGCCGTCTCCCTCGACGCGCGCGATCTCGACAAGCTCGTCGCGCTCTACGTGCCCGACGTGCGCGTCACGCGCGAGACGAGCGGGCGCGAGGCGCTGCGCGCCGACTTCGACCGCTCGCTGCGCGCGGTCGGCGCGACGTTCCTGCAAGTCGGCAACCACGTCGTCGACTTCGCAGACGACTCGCACGCCACGGGCGTGGTCTACACGCGCGGCGAGATCCAAGACGGCGGCCCCGACAGCACCCGCTGGATCATCCACGCGATCCAGTACCACGACGCCTACGAGAAACGCGACGGCCGCTGGCTCTTCGCCCGTCGCAAACACCTCCTCGTCTACGGCGCCGACCTCGGCACGAACCCCCTGACACTCCCCCCCGCGAATTGGCCCCAAAGCCAAACCGGCCGCGGCACCGTCCCCTGGTCTCTGGAAAGCTGGCAACGCTTCTGGAAGAAGTGATCCCAACCGCCCGCACTCATCCTGCCTAACAACCCGCGCAGCAAGCGCCAGAACGACCCCGCAGTCGAACGCTCCTCCCAAGCAGGTCGGCCGAGGCCGCAAGCGAAGCGCGCAGCGAGCCGAAGGCGAGCGGAGTCAACGGGAGACGCGATCGCCCACGGCGAACCGCTGCGCGATCTCCCACTCGCGATCCGTCAGCCGCATCAGTCCTACATCGCCTTCGCGCCCGAGGTAACGAGGCGCGGCGCGCTGGGCATCGGCGTCCTTGATCGCGGCGCCCCACTCGCGTGCGAGCCCCGCAGACAGCGCCGGCTCGCCGGAGAGCGCTGCGACGATCGGCCCCGCAGGCTGGAAGCTCAACAGATAGACGGCGTCGGGCGGCGCAGCGAGGCGAATCGGTGTGATCAGGAAGTCGAGCGTGCCCGTCGGTCGCGGCCACACGAGGCGAATCGGGTAGAGCTCGCCGTCCACCCAACGCTTCGCGTGCGCGTAAATCTCTTCTGCTTCCTCGCGAGAGAGCAGGGCGCCAAGCTCGCGGCCGACGACGGCCTCACTGCCTGGGAGCAGACGCGCGGTCGCATTGAGCATCACGATGCGCAGGGATGCGTCGACGAGCACGATCGGCCAGGTAACGAGCTCGATGATGCTCGTATCGACCCGGGCTACCCCGCTCGTCGCGGGTTCGCGATTCGACTGCTCCACGCTGCGCTCTCCCCGCAGGCTTCCTGCAAGTGCAGTGCTCTCGCGAATGAGAGCGTTACGCGAGTAGGTGTCGCATCCCTCACAGCAGGCTAGAGGGCTCGCGTTTCAGAACTGCAGTCAGTGACCCATTCGCCGTACCTGCTGTGCTGGAGACAACACACCTAGCTTGCGAGACACCACCCCTAATGATTGCACACAGTGTTTGGCGAGATGCGGGTGTCTTTTTGTGAGCGTCGACACGCGATCAGCCTTGGCGAGTCGGCGCGCGAGTGTCGGAGCGTGTGGAGCACGGCGGCCTGCAATCGAAGCGCGTCCCGAACGGCCTCAGATGGCTCGCTCGCGCCCGGCCCAGTATTTGTCGCGCAGACGGCGCACGTAGAGCTTGCCAGTTGCGGTGCGCGGGAGCTCCCCTTCGAAGTCGAGCGAGCGCGGCACTTTGTAGCCAGCGAGCTTCGCGCGGCAGAACGCGAGGATGTCAGCCGTCAGCGCATCGCTGGGCGCGAAGCCTGGGCGCAGCTCGACCGCACCCTTCACCTGCTCGCCCCACTCGTCGTCGGGGATTCCAAACACCGCGGCGTCGGCAACGGCGGGGTGCTCTTGAATCACGGCCTCGACCTCGGCGGGAT
The DNA here is from genome assembly GCA_016875395.1 of Deltaproteobacteria bacterium. Classification (NCBI taxonomy): domain Bacteria; kingdom Pseudomonadati; phylum Myxococcota; class Myxococcia; species Deltaproteobacteria bacterium. The sequence goes on from VGRF01000053.1 coordinate 3,941, forward strand.
AGATGTTCACGCCGCCGCTGATGATCATGTTCGCGGCGCGGTCCGAGAGAAACACCCAGCCCTCCGCGTCGACGTGGCCGACGTCGCCGAGCGTGTGCGTGTGCGGATCGAGGAAGGCGCGCGCGGTCTTGTCAGGGTCGCCGTGATACTCGAACAGCGCGGTTTGCGTCGCGTGCTTCGCGTAGAGCGGGCCGCGCTCGCCGGGGCCGAGCCGCGCACCGCCCTCGCCGATCGCGAACACCTCGAAGTGCGGCAGCGCGCGGCCGACACTGCCCGGGTGCGCGAGCCAGTCGCGCGGGTCCACGAACGTGGTGACGCCGCCTTCGGTGCCGCCCCAGTACTCGTAGAGGATCGGGCCCCACCACTCGATCATGCGCCGCTTCACCGCCTCGCTCACCGGCGCGGCGCCGTGAAGCACGGTGTGCAGCGCAGGCGGGCGGAACGCGGCGCGCTCCTCACTCGTTAGGCGCTTCAGCAAGCGTACGAACATGGTGGGGACGAGATGCGTGTGGTGAATCTCGCGCTCCACGATCCAGCGCAGCGCGTCGCGCTCTTCCCAACGCGGCAGCACGTGGATCGGTGCGCCGAGCGAGTTGTCGTAGATCGCGTACATCAGGGGCGCGGCGTGATAGAGCGGGCCCGTGACGAGGTGCGCGCCCGAGCCGTCGCACTGGATGCTGCGCGCGTAAGCCTGCTGCGCCGCGATCGCGGCACCGAGCGTCCCGGCGCGCTTGCGCATCACGCCCTTCGGCCGCCCCGTCGTGCCGCTCGTGTAGATCATGTTGCCGCCGGCGGGGCCCGCGAGCGGCATGGGCGCGTCGCTCGCGCTCGCGAGCGCGCGATCGAGCTCGTCGCCGAGCGCGATCACGAGGGGCAGCCGCAAGTTCGGCTCCGCATCGCGCGCGAGCGCCAGCGCGCTGCGCGCCGTCTCGGCGAACGCCGGGTCGACGAACAGCACGCGCGCCGTCGAATCGCGCACGACGTACGCGATCTCCTCGGCGGTGAGGTGCCAGTTCACGGGCGTCATCCACACGCCCGCGTGAATCGCGGCGAGAATGCCCTCGACGCCTTCGACGCGATTCCCGATCAGGAGCGCCGCGTGATCGTCGGGCGCGAGGCCGAGCGTCTCCCGTAACAAACGCGCCCAACGCGCCACGCGATCCTGCAGCTCCCTCCAGCTGCGCGAGCGCGTGCCGTCCGTGAGCGCGAGCGCGCTCGGCTGCGACTTCGCGAGCTCGGCGATCACTTCGCGATCCGCTCGTCTCGGAGCGCCGAGCGCCGCAGCTTGCCCGCGTCGTCGCGCAGTGGCTCGCTCACGAACTCGAAGCTGCGCGGAATCTTGTAGGCCATGAGCAGCTCGGCGAGGTGCTCGCGCAGCTCACTCTCCGTAACGACTCCGGGGGCGTCGACGATCGCGTGCACGCGGCTGCCGAGATCGTCGTCGGGCAAGCCGATCACCGCGCTCGAGCGCACGCGCGGATGTGCGTCGATCGCGGCCTCGATCTCGGCGGGATACACGTTCGATCCGCCCACGAGGATCATGTCCGTCTTGCGATCGGCGAGATAGAGGTACCCGTCCTCGTCGAACCAGCCGATGTCGCCGAGGGTCTCCCAGCCGTCGCGCGTCGCCGTCGGCGTGGCGCCGATGTAGCGGTAGGTCGTCCCCTGCCCGCTCGCGGGCTTCATGTAGATCTCGCCCACTTCGCCCGGGGCGCATTGGGAGCCGTCGGCGCGCTGCGCTCGCATCATGCGGCCCGGCGCTGGCTTTCCGACCGAACCGGGATGCGCGAGCCACTCGGCGCCCGTGATGACGGTGCCCGCGATGCGCTCGGTGCCGCCGTACGCCTCGAAGATCTTCTCGGGCCCGAGCCACTCGATCCAGAAGCGCTTCAGCCACTGCGGGCTCGGCGCGCCGGAGCACATCACGTTCTTCAGCGACGCGACGTCGTACTTGTTACGGACCTCTGGCGCGAGCTTCGCGATGCGCTGCATCATCGTCGGCACGAACAGCACCCAGTTGACGCGCTGCTGTGCGACGAGCGCGAGCGCCTGCTCGGCGTCGAAGCGCTCCATCAGCACGAGCGTTCCGCCCGAGAGGATGCACTGCCACGCGACGATGAACGGGCCGGCGTGGTAAAGCGGGCCTGGCGCGAGCGCGATGCCGCGCGGGCGCATGAAGTTCTCCGCGACTTCGGGATCCGCGAGCGCGGGGGTGAGGTCCACGATCAGCTTCGGGCGCCCCGTGCTGCCGCCCGACGTCATCGTGCGCACGTGCGGCGGCACGATGTCGGCGAGCGGCGCGTCACTCAGCTCGGGATCGGGCGCGAAGCCCGCGGGCACGCTTGCGAACTTCGGGTACTCGCCCGCCGCGACGCCGACCACGAGCGCCGGCTCGGAGAGCGCGACGATCGCCTCACGCTCCTTCGCTGGAAGGCGCGCCGAGATCGGCTGCGGCGAGGCGCCGAGCTTCCACGCCGCCATGCACGCGACGAGGAACTCGAGCGAGTTCGGCAGCGCGATCGTGACGCGCGACTCCGCAGCGACGCCGAGCTGCTGATACGCCCGCGCGAGCCGGTTCGAGGCGCGCTCGAGCTGGCCGCGCGTGATCGCCTGCGCGCCGCACACCGCCGCGACGCGATCCGGTTCCTGCGCTGCGAGCCACCCGAGCGCCGCCCCGTACGAGACTCTCGCCATGCGCCCGTATGCCCTCGCAACTACTTGTTTCCGCTCGAACTTCGGAGATTATGATACGGTACGTCTCGTTATTGCCGCGGTCGATGCTGCGGCTGCCGCTGACCATCGGTGCCTGGCACGGATGGCCGCGGCGGGCATGGCCATCGGTGCCTGGCACAGATGGCCGTGAGGAGATCGTGGGCCGTGGACAAGAGAACGACGCTCGCCGCTGCCGTCGCCGAGCTGCGCGACGGCATGACGATCGGCATCGGCGGCTGGGGCTCGCGCCGCAAGCCCATGGCCGTCGTGCGCGAGATCCTGCGCTCGCCGGTGAAGGACCTGACGCTGATGACGTACGGCGGCCCCGACGTCGGGCTGCTCTGCAAAGCCGGCAAGGTGAAGCGCCTCGTCTCCGGGTTCGTGTCGCTCGACTCGATCCCGCTCGACCCGCACTTTCGCGCCGCGCGCCAAGCCGGCGCCGTCGAGTTCCGCGAGCTCGACGAGGGCATGTTCCAGTGGGGTCTCTACGCCGCCGCGATTCGCCTCCCGTTCCTCCCGACGCGCGCGGGCCTCGGCTCGAGCGCGCTCGAGATCAACCCCGAGCTGAAGCTCGTGCGCTCACCCTATGACGACGCGGAGGAGCTGATCGCGATGCCCGCGCTCGAGCTCGACGTCGCGTTCATCCACATGAACCGCGCCGACGCCAACGGCAACGGCCAGTACCTCGGCCCCGACATCTATTTCGACGACGTGATGTGCGGCGCCGCGAAGCGCCGCTTCATGACGTGCGAGCGCATCGTGGAGACGAAGGAGCTGCTCGCCGGCGGCGCGATCCAGACTCTGCGCATCAACCGCATGATGGTCGACGGCGTGATCGAGACGCCCGGCGGCGCGCACTTCACCGAGTGCCCGCCCGACTACGGGCGCGACGAGGCGTTCCAGCGCGACTACACCGCGAGCGCGAAGGACGAGGAGAGCTGGCAGCGCTTCAAAGCGGAGTGGCTCGACGTCTCGGAAGCGGAGTATCAGGCGAAAGTCCGTGCGCGGAGGACGGCTCAATGACCGACGTGACGCGCGCCGAAGTCTGCGCCGCGGCGATCAGCGACAACTTCCGCGGCGACGGCGAAATCCTCGTCTCGTGCTTCGGCAACGTGCCCTCGGTGGGCGCGCGGCTCGCGAAGCTCACGCATGCGCCAGATCTGCTGATGACCGACGGCATCGCCTCGCTCGTCGACGGCGTGCAGCCCGTGAGCGGAAAACGCAGCGCGCCGGTGTACGAAGCCTGGATGCCGTTCCGCAGCGTGTTCGACTTGTTGTGGAGCGGGCGCCGCCACGTGGTGATGATGGCGAGCCAAATCGACCAGTACGGCAACCAGAACTTCAGCGCGGTCGGCTCGCAGGCGAAGCCCGCGGCGCAGCTGATCGGCATGCGCGGCTCGCCCGGCAACACGATCAGCCACCCCACCAGCTATTGGGTGCCGAATCACTCGAAGCAGAACTTCGTCGCGCGAGTCGATGTAGTGTGCGGCATCGGCTACGACCGCGCGGCGAAACTCTCGCCGCGGCAGCGCCGCTTCCACGAGATTCGCCGCGTGATCTCGAACCTCGGCGTGTTCGACTTCGCGACGCCCGATCGCCGCATGCGCCTCGCGTCGCTCCACCCGGGCGTGAGCGTCGACGACGTCGTGAAGAACACCGGCTTCGAGCTCACCATCGCCAGCGACGTGCCCACGACGCGCCTTCCGAGCGCGGGCGAGCTCGCGCTGATCCGCGAGCAGATCGACCCCGAAGGCTTCGCGAACAAGGAAGTGCGTTAGCTCGCGGGGACGTTCCGCAACGAAAGCAACCAACGCCCCCGAATCGGGGACGTTCCGCAACGAAAGCAACCAGCGAACTCGTGCCCTGCTCCCCCCTCCACACCCCGCTCTGCGACCTGCTCGGCGTGCCCGCGCCCATCATCCAAACGGGGATGGGCTGGGTCGCGACGCCCGAGCTCGTCGCCGCCGTGTCGAATGCCGGCGGCTTCGGCTTCCTCGCGGGCGCGACGATTCGCCCCGAAGACATCGACGCCGCGATCGAGAAGACGAAGGCGCTCACGCCGAAGCCGTTCGGGGTGAACTTCCTGATGGATGCGCCCGGCGCGGACGTGATCGCGGACGCGCTCGTGCGCCATCGCGTGCGCGCCGCGGGATACAACCGCTCGCCCGACGGCAAGCTCATCCAGAAGCTGAAGGACGCAGGCGTGCTCTGCATTCCCACCTGCGGCGCGCCGCGCCACGTGCAGAAGGCTGAGCAATCAGGGGCCGACGCGGTCGTCGTGCAGGGCGGCGAAGGCGGCGGGCACACGGGCACGATTCCGAGCTCGCTGCTGATCTCGGCGTGCGCGGACGCGGTGAAGATTCCCGTGATCGCGGCCGGCGGCTTCAAAGACGGGCGCGGGCTCGTCGCCGCGCTCGCGTTCGGCGCCGCCGGCATCGCGATGGGCACGCGCTTCCTGCTCACCGCGGAGAGCCCCGTGCCGCCGCAGACCGCGCAGCGCTATTTCGCGGCGGGCCTCACGGACGTGATCGTGACCGAGGAGATCGACGGTCTGCCGCAGCGCGTCGTGGTGAACGAGCTGGTGCGCGAGCTCGAGGCGAAGAGCGGCGCTGCGAAGCTGCTGTTCGCGCTGCGCAACGCGCTCGCGTTCCGGCGCACCAGCGGCGCGACCATCCCGCAGTTGTTACGGAGCGCGCTCGCGCTGCAAGCGAACGAGAAGCTGACGCGCTCGCAGCTGCTGATGGCCGCGAACGCGCCGATGCTCGCGAAGGCGGCGATGACCGACGGCGACCCCGTAGGCGGCTACCTGCCGAGCGGCACGGTCGCGGGAGTGATTGCGGACCGCCCGACCTGCGCCGAGCTGATCGAGCGCATCGTCCGAGAAGCGGAGGAGACG
>VGRF01000054.1 GCA_016875395.1 Deltaproteobacteria bacterium
CGCCGTGCGCCCGCACTCGAGCCTCGGCAACCTCACCCCGGCGGAGTTCGCCGAGCGGTGCTCAACAACGCAGCAGACAGAGGCCGTTCTCTAGAGGAATTAGGGCCGAGGATCTCAGGCAGGTCAGAGTGGGGCCCGACGACAAGTCCCAATACGACTCGATGCGAAGCAAGGTCGAGCGCCTGCCGATGGCGGTGCGGCGAAGCTTCTTGCACTCAGATCCGTTCGACGTGGCATTGGATGTCATCGGCGTTCGGCGAGAGCAGGCGCGCGATCTCTGGGAAGCGGAGGCGGAGCGAAGGCGCGGACTCTGAGGGATTCAACTCCGAGCCGCGAGCACCACCCCCAGCGCGAGCAGCCCCGCCCACGCGAGCCTTCGGAAGCGCTCGCCGCTGAGGCGCGACGAGAGCGCGTGGCCGACGTACTGGCCGCCCACGGCGAACGGCGTCGCCAGAGCCGCTTCCATGACGACTGACGCCTCCATCACGCCGTGCGCCGAGACGAACGCCATGCGCGCGAAGGTGCTGACGAGGAAGAGCGCCTGCAGCGTGGCCTTGAGTTGGTCGGGTGCGCCGGGGCGGCTGTAGACGTAGGCGATCAGCGGCGGGCCGCCGCTGTTGAAGGCGCCGCCGAAGAGGCCGCTCAGGCCGCCAGCGACGGCGTCGCCGAGCGTCGTCTCGGGAACGCGAAGCGGCTTGGCGGTGAGATTCCAGATCGAGACCGCGACGACGAACGCGCCGAGCACGCGCACCAGGGTGCGCCCGTCGATCGCCGTGAGCGCGAACACCCCGCCGAGCACGCCCAGCGCGAGCCACGGCGAGATGCGCAGCACGGCGCGGCGGTCGACGTGCGCGCGCAGCTGCCAGAACAGGCTCGCGGTGACGAACGGGCTCGCGAGGTTCACGAGGTTTGCGGCGTGCGCGAGTGGAAGCGTCAGCGAGAGCAGCGCGGTCGCGACGATGCCGAAGCCGAAGCCGAACAGGCCCGCGAGGAACGACGCAAACAGCACGATCGCAGCGGTGAGCACGGCGCCGTCGGGGAGCATCGCGCGCAGTCGTTAGCAGGCGGGTCGGACCTCTCGTTCCGCGAGACCTCCCGGGTTGGGCGCGCCGGTAACTCGTGTGACAATGCCGAGCTGCGCCGGTATCGACGCGTCCATCAGGAAACTCATGCCCTCCGTCAACGACATCCTCGAGGTTCGAGGCGCCGCCGAGCACAACCTGAAGCGCGTCGACGCGCGCATTCCGAAGCAGAAGCTCGTCGTGTTCACGGGGCCGTCGGGCTCGGGCAAGTCGTCGCTCGCGTTCGACACGCTCTACGCCGAGGGCCAGCGCCGCTACGTCGAGTCGCTCTCCGCGTACGCGCGCCAGTTCCTCTGGCAGATGGAGAAGCCGCGCTACGACCACATTCGCGGGCTCTCGCCGACGATCTCGATCGAGCAGAAGGCGGCCAGTAACAACCCGCGCTCGACGGTCGGCACGATCACCGAGATCTACGACTACCTGCGCGTGCTGTACGCGCGCGTCGGCCGGCAGCATTGCCACAATTGCGGCGAGCCGGTCGAGCGCCTCTCGGCGGCGGAGGTCTCGGAGCGCCTCGCGAAGCTCGCGCCCGGGACGCGCTTCCAGCTCGCCGCGCGCATCGCGGAGAACCGCAAGGGCGAGTTTCGCGACGAGCTCGAAGACGCCGTGCGCGCGGGTTTCTCGCGCTTCCGCATCGACGGCGAAGCGGTGCGCGGAGACGAGCTGCCGGCACTCGACAAGAAGAAGAAGCACACGATCGACATCGTCGTGGATCGCCTCGTCGCGCCGGAGTCGCGCGACGCGAAGTACGAGTCCCGCCTGACAGATTCGGTGGAGACGGCGCTGAAGCGCGGCAGCGGCGCGCTGCTCGTCGCCTTCGACGGCGAGGAGCGCCTCTACTCCGAGCACCTCCACTGCCACATCTGCGACCTCGGCTTCCCCGAGCTCTCGCCGCAGAGCTTCTCGTTCAACTCGCCGCTCGGCATGTGCCCCGACTGCAACGGCCTCGGCACCAAGCCCGAGATGGACCCCGAGCTGGTCGTGCCCGACCCGAGCAAGTCCGTGCGCGACGGCGCGATCGAGCCGTGGCGGACGATTCTCGAGCGCGGCGATTCGTGGACCGGCTCGATCGTGAAGAACGTCGCGAAGCAGTACGGCATCGACCTCGACGCGCCGTGGAAGGATCTCGGAAAGAAGCAGCGCGACATCCTCTTGTTCGGCACCGGCGACAAGCGCATCGCGCTCTCGATGAAGTTCGCGACGGGCAAGATCGAGTTCGAGCGCCCGTTCGAGGGCGTGCTGAACGAGCTCTACCGCCGCTTCCGCATGACCAAGTCCGAGGGCATGAAGAAGTGGTACATGCGGTACCTCTCGGAAGCGGAGTGCAAGACCTGCGACGGCTTGCGCCTGCGCCCGGAGTCGAAGGCGGTGCGCGTGAGCGCGCGCAGCCTGCCGGAGCTGGCGCGCCTCAACGTCGCCGACGCGCGCGAGTTGTTACGAACGCTCGAGCTCGGCGCGAACGAGCGCACGATCGCGGGCGAGGTGCTGAAGGAGATCGACGGCCGCCTCGGCTTCCTGCTCGACATCGGCCTCGGCTACCTCACGCTCGATCGCCCCGGGCCGTCGCTCTCGGGCGGCGAGAGCCAGCGCATCCGCCTCGCGTCGCAGATCGGCAGCGAGCTCACGGGCGTGCTCTACATCCTCGACGAGCCCTCGATCGGCCTCCATCAGCGCGACAACGGGCGCCTGCTCGCGACGCTGAAGCGGCTGCGCGACATGTCGAACACGGTGATCGTGGTCGAGCACGATCAGGAGACGATCGAGGAAGCGGACTTCGTGCTCGACTTCGGCCCCGGCGCGGGCGCTGCCGGCGGCGAGGTGGTGTTCGCGGGCACGCCCGCGCAGATGCGCAAGTCGAAGCGCTCGCTCACCGGAGCGTACTTATCAGGGCGCCTCGCGATCGAGACGCCGGAGAAGCGCCGCAAGGGTTCGGGGAAGTGCGTGCGGGTCGAGGGCGCGCGCGAGCACAACCTGAAGAACGTCGATGTCGAGTTTCCGCTCGAGACGCTCACCGCGGTGACCGGTGTGTCGGGCGCCGGCAAGAGCACGCTCGTGAACGCCGTGCTGTATCCGGCGCTTCGCCGCGCATTCCACGGCAGCCACGAGCCGCCCGGCGCGCACGACCGCATCCAAGGTCTCGGCCACATCGACAAAGTGATCGACATCGACCAGAAGCCGATCGGCCGCACGCCGCGCAGCAACCCGGCGACGTACACGAAGATCTTCGACGAGATCCGCGAGGTGTTCGCGACGACCCCCGACGCGCGCACCTACGGCTACAAGGCGGGGCGCTTCTCGTTCAACGTGAAGGGCGGCCGCTGCGAGGCGTGCGAGGGCGACGGCGTCAAGAAGATCGAGATGCACTTCCTCGCCGACGTGTTCGTGCCGTGCGACGTGTGCAAGGGCAAACGCTTCAACGACGCGACGCTGCGCGTGCGCTTCAAGGGCCTCAACATCGCCGAAGTGCTCGAGCTCTCGGTCGACGAAGCGCTGCGCGTGTTCGAGAACCAGCCGAGAGTGCTCTCGGGGCTGCGCACGCTCGGCGAAGTCGGGCTCGGTTACCTGAAGCTCGGTCAGCCCTCGCCGACGCTCTCGGGCGGCGAGGCGCAGCGCATCAAGCTCGCGCGCGAGCTTTCGCGCGCCGCGACCGGCCGCACCTTCTACATCCTCGACGAGCCGACCACGGGCCTGCACTTCGAAGACTTGAAGAAGCTGCTCGCCGTGCTCGACCGCCTGGTCGACGCGGGCAACACCGTCGTCGTGATCGAGCACAACCTCGACGTGATCCGCTGCGCCGACTGGGTGATCGACCTCGGCCCCGAAGGCGGCGACGGCGGCGGGCGCGTGATCGCGCTCGGTACGCCGGAAGAAGTCGCGAAGAACCGCGAGAGCTACACGGGGCAGTACCTGAGGAAAGTGCTGTGAGCGCCGCAAGCGGCGCCTCGCCGCGCGCAGCGAGGCGGAGTCCTCGGAGCCGAGCGGAGATCGAACAGTGGCCTCGATGAAGGAACCGCTTCCGAGTGCGCAGCGCGCATCCGCCGCCGCGCGCCAGGCGGGAGTCGCGCGGCTGCTCGCGATCATGGCGCGGCTGCGCGATCCCAGGACGGGCTGCCCGTGGGATCTCGAGCAGACCTTCGCGTCGATCGCGAAGCACACGCTCGAAGAGGCGTACGAGGTCGAGGACGCGATTCGCGGCGGCGACATGGACGCGCTGCGCGACGAGCTCGGGGACTTGTTGTTGCAGGTCGTCTTCCATGCACGCATGGCGGAGGAGGGCGGGCACTTCGACTTCGACGCGGTCGCGCATGCCATCGCGGACAAGCTCGTGCGCCGGCATCCGGGGATCTTCAGCGACGCCGAGATCGCGACGGTCGAGCTGCAGCTCGCGAGCTGGGAGCAGATCAAGCAGCAGGAGCGCGCTGCGAAGAACGCAGCGGCCGGCGCGAAGAACGCGAAGCTCGCCGCGCTCGAAGAGGTGCCGATCGGCCTGCCTGCGCTCACGCGCGCCGCGAAGCTGCTGCGCCGCGCCGAGCGCGAAGGCCTCGGCGATCTCGCACCGAGCGCGCGCGAAGCCGGCGCCCTCGACGAGGCCACGCTCGGCGACGCACTCCTCGCGCTCGTGTCGCGCGCACAAGCCGCCGGCCTCGACGCCGAGGACGCCCTGCGCGCCGCGAACGCAAGACTGCTCGAGCGAGCACGAGATCGCGTGAAGTGATCTCGACTTCACACAGCCTCTCCGCGCCTGACAAACCTCGATGCATTGACGCGCCGAGAGAACGCCAGATCACGCTCGCAGTCGAACGCTCCGACCAAGCGGGTCGGCCGAGGCCGCAAGCGAAGCGCGCAGCGAGCCGAAGGCGAGCGAAGTCAACCGAGAGGATTCGCCGACGCGTTTCCAAGTCTGAGTCGACCTGGATGCATCGATACGCGTCGGCGAAGCGCGCAGCAGCGGGCGAGTCTTCGAGCCCGATGCGAAGTAAACAAGGAAGAACGCGCACCTCTGCCTGAGGTGCCACTAGGAGCTTCGATGTCCCGCCGTGATCAGATCCGCATGACTGACTCCGAGATCGCCACGTACCTCGCAAAAGCGCAAACCCTCACCATCGTCACGATCAACAAGGACGGCACACCGCATCCCATGCCGATGTGGTTCGGGGTGGAGCCCGACGGCGCGATCGTGATGACGACGTTCACGAAGAGCCAGAAGATCACGAACCTGCAGCGCGACCCGCGCGCGACGCTGATGGTCGAGAGCGGCGGCGCCGTCTACTCGAACCTGAAGGGCGTCGTGATTTACGGGAAGGCCGAGTTGATCCGCGACACGGAGCAGGTCGTCGACATCCTCACGCGCGTCTCGACCAAGACGCTCGACAACCCCGATGACAAGGCGCGCGACGGCGTGCGCAACGCCGTGCGCGGCACCGCGCCGAAGCGCACCGGGATCCGAGTTCGCCCCGAGCGCATCGTGAGCTGGGACCACAGCAAGCTGGGCGGGGTGTACTGAGGGCTGCGGCGACGCGGGCTGGCAGAGCGCGCGCAGGCCGCGTGCGGCGCACGTTTACCAAGCCTTTACACGCCGGCGCTTCGCGCGCCGATAACTTCCTGCGATGAGTGCGAAGCAGCGCATTCTCGTGGTCGAGGACGAGCCCGCGATCCGGCGCGGTCTGCTCGACGTGTTCGCGCATCACGGCTTCGACGCGAACGGCGCTGCGACCGGCGAGGAGGGCCTGCGGCTCGGGTTATCAGGGAATCACGACCTGATCGTGCTCGACCTGATGCTGCCCGGGTTGTCAGGCTTCGACGTGTGCGAGCGCGTGCGCGAGGCGCATCCGCGGCTGCCGATCCTGATGCTCACCGCACGCGGCGCGGAGGACGACGTGCTGCGCGGCTTCAAGGTGGGCGCGGACGACTACGTGACGAAGCCGTTCTCGCTCGCGCAGCTGCTAGCGCGCGTGCAGGCGCTGCTGCGGCGCGCTGGCGAGCGCGGCGTCGACACGCTTCCTCCGTTCCGCATCGGCGTGCTCACGATCGAGCCCGCGCGACTGGTGGCGAGCGGCGATGGCGAAGACATCGAGCTCACGCGCCGCGAGATCGAGCTGCTCGCGCTGCTCGCTGAGGAGCGCGGGCGCATCGTCTCGCGCCGCACGCTGCTGCGCGAGGTGTGGCGCTTCGAGCACGCGGACCACGTCGAGACGCGCACGGTCGACATGCACGTCGCGAAGCTGCGCAAGAAGCTCGGCCCCGCGCGCGACCTGATCGAGACGGTGCGCGGCGAGGGCTACCGGCTGCTCGCATGAGCGCCGCGCGGCTGCGCCTCGTCTTCCTCGCGCTCGGCATGGTGCTCGCGCTGCCGGCCGCGCTGCTCGTGCGGCGCGCGCTCGCGAGCGTCGAGCTCGAGCGCGAGGCGCGCGAGCTCGCGGTGGCGGAGCGCGCGTTCGACGAGATGGAGCGCACGCTGACGGAGTTGTTACGGGGCGAGGAGGCGCGCCCGGCGAGCGACTACGACTTCGCGCGCGAGGATTCTCCGCTTCGGCGCGAGCCCGCCGGCGGCCCAGCGCTCGGCTGGTTTCAGATCGAGGCGGACGGCCGCGTGTCGAGCCCTGCGTGGGCGAGCGGTGCAGCGCAGCTCGCGGAGCGCGTCGCCGGCGAGGGCGCGCGCCTCGAGGCGGCGGCGCGCAAGCCCGCGCCTTCTCCGCCTGCGCGTGGGGCGAAGCCGAAGCGGTCCGATTCGCAGGCTCCGCCGGCGCCCGCACCTGGCGCGATGGCGGAAGCGCAGCCCGCGCCGCGTTTCGCCCACGAGGATGCGCATGCCACGCCGCTCGCGGTCGCTCCCGCCGCGGAGGTCGCGCTCCCGTCGCCGACGCCTGCGCAAGAGCCGCTCGCGACGGACGCATTTGAAGCGCTCGCCAAGCTGAACACCGGCGCGAAGGAGCGCGAGGAACGCAGGCAGCGCGTGTACGTGGAGGAGCAGGCGGTCGCGGACGAGATCGTGCCGACAGACCGGCGCGCGGAAGCGACGAGCCGCGCGGAGCCCGTCGCTGCCGCCGAGCCGCCCGCGGAGGAAGCGCGCACATCCTCGAGCCTGTCGCCGCGCGAGCTGGTCGAGCACGCGCTGTCCACAGACGCCGCGGCGCCCGCAATCCCCACGTCGACGGAGTTCAGCGTGCCCGAGCGCGAGCTCGGCGGGCGTGTCGAAGCGGATGCCGCGACTCCGGTCGAGATGAAGCGCGATCACGAAGCGCCGGCGCCCGCCCTCGCGGAGGGCGCTGGCGTCCTCGCGTCCACCGAGGCGGGGCAGAAAGACATCCCTGCTGCGCTCGGCGCGGCGACTGCCGAAGGGCCCGCGCGCGGGAAGTCGGAGCCAGCACTCACGCCGGCGCCGCCGCTCGCCGCCGCACCGGCGGCTGCGGACGCTGCGAGCGAGCTCGTGCGCGTCGTCGTCGACCCGATGCGCGGCCGGCTCGCGCAGAGCGGGGAGCTGTTACTGGTGCGCAGCGCGTGGATCGGAGATCGCGGCGTGCGCCAAGGCGTCGTGCTCGACGTTGGCGCGGTGGAAGCCGCGCTCGCGGGCACCACGCTCGCGACGGGCGCGTTGCCTGGGGCGCTCGTCGAGCTCGCGCCGGCGCGCAAGCTCGCCTGGTCCGGCGCAGGGAGCGAGGAGCTGCGCGTCTTCACGCATCGCTTCGCCGAACCGTTCGATCCGCTCGCGGTGAAGCTCTCGTTCGAGCCGTTCGCCGAGGACGGCGCGCGCAGCGTCTATTGGCTCGCTGCGCTGTTCGCGCTCGCCGGCGCCGGCGGGCTCTTCGCCGTCTACCGGATGGCCGCGGTCGCGCTTCACTTTGCGGAGCGGCGCAGCAACTTCGCTTCGGCGGTGTCGCACGAGCTGAAGACGCCGCTCACCGCGATTCGCCTCTACGCCGAGATGTTGCGCGACGGCCTCGTCGCCGGCGAGGACAAGCGTCGCGAGTACTATGGCTCGATCACCGCGGAGACCGAGCGGCTCTCGCGGCTGATCAACAACGTGCTCGAGTTCTCGCGGCTCGAACGCGGTGCGCGTGCGCTCGAGCTGCGCGTCGGCGACGTCAGGCCCGTCGTGCGCGAGGCGGTCGACTTGCTGCGCGGCCACGCGGAGCAGCACGGCTTCGAGCTCTCCCTCGCGCTCGACGAGGAGCTGCCGGCGGTGCGATTCGAGCGCGACGCGCTGATGCAGGTCGTCTTCAATCTCGTCGACAACGCGATCAAGTACGGCCGCGGCGCACCCTCGCGCATCGAGGTCTCGTGTGCGCGCGCCGGCGAGGGCGTCGCGGTCTCCGTGCGCGACCACGGCGCCGGCGTGCCGCGCGAGGAGCTCGGCCGAATCCTCGAGCCCTTCTATCGCCGCGGCGACGAGCTCACGCGCAGCGCGCAGGGCGCCGGCATCGGCCTCGCGCTCGTGCGCTCGCTCGTGCAGCAGATGGGCGGCGCGCTGCGCGTCGCCAACGCCGACGGCGGTGGGCTCGTCGCGAGCATCGAGTTATCAGGGGCGCGAGCGTGAGCGGCTGGTCGTGGACGGCGCCGATGCTGCTCGCGCTCTTGGCATGCGGGTCCCCGAAAGCACCTCCGACTACCCCGATCCCACTCGAGAGGGTCGCGAGCGTGCTGGTTCGATCGCTTCCGCCATCGCCCGCGTCCGAACGAGAGTTGGCGGACCCCGCACTCGTGCGCGCGATCGTTCGCGGCTGGCCGCTCGCGCCCGACGGGTGGAGCCCACGCCGCGGTCGCCCACTCGTGCCCCTCTTCGTCATCGAAGTCTCTTTGCGCGATCGGTCGAAGGAAACGTTCTGGCTGGGCCGCCACTCCAACCCGCCGCGTTTCCCCTGCTACTCGCTCTGCTCGGGCTCGTGGGTCGCACCGTCTACCGAGAACGGGAGAATCGACCACTCGCGCTGGAAGGGCGTCACGAGCAGAGACTGGCCTTTCCTGATGGCCGTACTGGGTTCCTAGGAGCCTATCCGAAAACCGCCCAGGGTGTTAATGATTGACAAGCCGTGACCCTCCGACTGGCGACCGGGGGTGAAGTGTCTGCACGAGGGAAGGCTCACCGGGGCTGGCGGATTCCCGACGAGCTGTG
>VGRF01000055.1 GCA_016875395.1 Deltaproteobacteria bacterium
TCCCGAATGCACTCATCGAAGAGGGGGCTTTGATGTGAAGAAGTCGCGATCTCGGACGACGACGGGTTCGTGGACCTCCGACTCGGCGATCGTCGATTGCGAGCCGAATTTCGGGCGTGAATCGCGCCACGCTGAACGTCGTCTACCGCACGCCCACGCCGCTGCACACCCCAGTGGTGTTCACCGCGAAGATCGAGCGCATCGAGGGGCGCAAGATCTTCGTGACGGGAGAGCTCCACGCCGGCGAACGGCTGTGCGCCGAGTGCAGCGCCGTGTTCATCTCGATGAAGGCAGGCACCTACGCGCATCTCGTCGAGCAGCGAGCGAAGCGCGAGGACTGAAGAGGCCCTAGAACTGCGCGCTCAGCGTCAGCCGCGCCGAAATCGGCTCCACGCGATGGAAGTGGCGTTCTTCGCTGAGCGGCGCAGTCGGTGAAATGCGCGACTCGTAGAAGTAGTCGATGTCGCTGTCCTCGCGATCGAGCAGGTTGAACGCGTCGAGCGTGAGGGTCCAGCGCTCGTTCCAGCGGTAGCCCGCCTGCGCGCTCACCAGCAGCGTTGCATCGGAGCGCGCGCTGTCGTCTTCGATCAGCGGGCGCGGACCGAAGTAGCGCAGGCGCACGCTCGCGAAGAAGCCGCGCCAGTCCTCGATCGTCGCGCCCGCGGCGACCACGGTCTCGATCGAGCCCGGCACGTGATTGCCCTCGGGCGCATCGTCGCGGAAGCGCGTGCGCGACCACGAAACGTCGGCGTCGAGCGTGAGCCAGTCGGTCGCGTTCCAGTAGTTGGCGAGCTCGAGGCCGTAGCGGCGGCTCGGGCGGCCGGCCTCGGTGGTGCCGGCGTCGCCCACGAACACGAGCTCCGAGTCGAGGTCGAGCCACCACGCCGACACCGTGCTGTGTAGGCCCGGCAGGAACGCGGTGCGCACGCCTACCTCGGCGCCCGCGGTCCGCACGAGCGGGTCGGCGCGCTTCACGCCCACGAGCGTGAGCGGATCGATGCGCGTGTTCACGCCGCGCGCGTCGTTGCTGTGGTAGCCGAGGCCCGCCTGCGCGTAGAGCTCGGTGCCGTCCCACGGGCCAGCGATCAGCGTGAGCTTCGGGCTCACGATCGCGTCGCTGCGCTCGCCGGAGTTGAGGCCGAGCCGATCGCGCACGTCGCAGTGAAACCAGTCCGCGCGCACGCCGAGCACCGAGCGGAACGTGTCGCTCCAGTGCAGCTCGCCTTCGGCGAACCCCGACACGCTCGTTTCCGCGATGTCGTCGCTGCGCACGATCGCGGGCAGGCCTCCCGCCTTCGCGACCCGCTGGCGTCGCGAGGTGTTGAAGAGCCCGTTGTCGATCTGGTCGCTGCGGATCTCGACGCCGCCGCTGAGCTTTGCCTCGAAGCGGCCGAGCTGCGCGAGTCGGCTGTGACGCGCGCTCGCACCGAAGGTCCAGCGCTCGTCGGTTTGCTCGAACTGATCGCCGAGGGCGGCGTCGTTCGCGAAGTACGTGAAGTTCGAGAACAGGTCGAGGTCGTAATAGAACGCGTAGGCCATCACGCGCGTCGACGTGTCGTCGCCCGCACGGTGGATCTCCGCGCTCAGCTGGTAGCGCTGCGAGTCGCCGCCCGTGGAGTCGTCGAGCGCACCGAAGCGGCCGACCAGCGGCTTCGCGCTCACCGCGATCTGGTCGCTCGAGTCCCACGCGCCGTGATAGCCGAGCGCGGTCACGCTCCAGCCCGCGTCTTCGTCGCCTCGCCCGTAGCGCAGCATCCCCACGCCTTTGTCGAAGTCGTCGCCGCGCTTCCATGGGCCCTCGTTGTGTGCGTACTCGAAGCCCGCGACGAAGTCCCCGCCCGCGAGCTCGGCGCCGGTCGTGACGACTGCCCTGGCGTGACCGAAGCGCCCGCCTTCGACCTGCACGAGCGTGTGCTCGAGCGAGTCGACGAGCTGAAGGTCGGCAGCTCCGGCGGAGCTGAAGTCGCCGACGTCGGCGTAGTACACGCCCTTGCGATAGTTCACGCGCGCGATCAGCTCGGGGATCACGAGATTCAGGTCGGTCCAACCTTGGCCGTGACCGTGCGAGCGCAGGTTCACCGGCACGCCGTCGACGCTCGTCGCGAAGTCGGTGCCGTGGTCGAGGTTGAAGCCGCGCAGGAAGTACTGATTGGCTTTTCCGCCGCCCGCGTGCTGCGTGACGATCAGGCCCGGCACCGTCTCGAGCACTTCGCCAACGCGCAGCGTCGGGCGCAGGTCGAGCTGCTCGGCGCCGACCGTGCCTTGCGACGCCGACTCCGCGACGCCGACCAGGCTCTGTGCGCGGCCTGTGACGACGATCTCCTCGACGTCGAGCTTGCGCGGCGTAGCGCTCGGCGCCGCTTCCTGCGCGCTCGCGCTCGACGCCGCGACCGTCGCAGCGAGCGCCGGGCCGACGATGCGCCACGCGAGCCAGCCGATGCCGTGCAGCGCGAGCGACGCCGCGAGCATCCCGGCGCCGAAGGCGAGCGCGCTCGCCGCGCTCGGCTGCTCCGCGCCGTGCGCAATTCCGTGCGCGAGCCCGAACGACGCCGCGACTGCGGCCGCGACGAGCGGAGCGAGCTGCACCCGCGCCCCGGCGAAGAGACCGAGCGCGAGAACCGAGCCGCCGATCGCGAGCTCAGTCAGCGCCAGCGCTCCGGTCTGTGCACCGAGCGCGCCGCCGCCGAGAAGTGCGGCGCCGAACGCGAGCGGGATCACGAGGCGCGAGCGAGCCCGTTGCTGCGCCGCCCATACGCCGAGCGCGAGCATCGCGAGCAGGTGGTCCCAGCCGAGCAGCGGATGCCGAAAGCCCGCGACCCAATCGGAGTGATCAGCCCCGCTGGGAAGGGCGTGCGCCCCCATCGGCACTGCCAAGACGAGGAGCGCGAGGAGCGATGCAACAAGCGTCATGGATCCTCCGAAATGCGAACGCTGCGAGCCTAGAGGAGCACGCGCGACGATTGGAGTACGGAGCCGCGGCGACTTCAGCCGTGCCGCTCACGCGCGCGGTTCGACCACCACTACGGGCAGCTCGCGACTGCCCCGCGTCTTCCGCTCGTAGCGTGCGTAGTCGCGGTAGTTGGCGACGAGCGCCGCCCACAGCCGCGCGCGCTCCTCCCCTGCCGCGAGTCTCGCGCGCACGGCCAGCTCGAGCGCTCCCGCCTGCACGCGCGCCTCGGGCCGCGCCTGAAGGTTGAGCCACCACTCCGGCGGTTTCGCGTCGCCGGCGTTCGAGCCCACCACCACGAAGCGCTCGCCGTCGGGGACGTAGAGCAGCGGGATCGTGTAGAGGCGCCCGCTCTTGCGGCCCGTGTGCGTGAGCAGCAGCGAGCGCCAGTCGAGAATCGGGATGCGGTGCCCGATGACTCCGCTCGTCGCGCGGTAGATCCAGCGATGCAGCGCCGTGATCAGTGCGAGCAGCCAGCGGACGTTAGGCATGCGGAGGCTGCGCTTGTTTGGCCGCGATGAGCCGCTCGAGCAGGCCCAGCGACGCGAAGCCGAGCAGGAACGTCTGCCAGCCCCAAGCGAGCGCGCTCTCGCGCATGCCGGCCCGCTCGGCGAGCTGCACGGCGCGCAGCCCCTTCTTCACGTGCAGCCAGCACGCCCACGCGAAGATCGCGCCGATCGCCCAGCGCGGAAGCCAGCCCGCGACGTTCTCGGCGAACCAGCCGTAACAAGTCGCGGAGATCGCGAGCGCGCCGGTCGCCGCCATGCCCGCGAGAATCGCGATCCACCAGGCGGCGTGCGGGCGCTCGATGCGGTCGAAGGGGTCCATCGCGGGCGAATCGTACGCGCGCGCTCAACTCTGCGCGCCTTCTGCCGATGCGCTGCGCGTGGCAACTCTCGTGCAGATCGCTCTCGCGTTCTCGGTCGCTGCGCTGCCGGCGCTCGCGGCTGCGGACGCCAGTTGTCGCGCCCGCACCGAGCACGTCGACGCGCGCGGCGTCGCGACGGTCAGCGCCGAGTGCGCGTGGCCGCTCTCGCCGCGCGACGTACTCGCCACGCTGCGCGACCACGCGACGCTCGCGAGCGCGCTCTCCTCGCTGGGCGAAGGGTGGCGCCTCCCGGACGGCCGCGTGGTGCAGGTGCATCAGCCGGGGTTCCCGTTCGAGGATCGCCAAGTGACGCTCGATTGGCGCGAGTTTCCGCTGGCAGACGGCGGCATGCGCATCTCGTATCGAAGCGCCGCCGAGCAGGTGCCACTCCCGCCGCACCGCACATCCATCCGCGAGGACGAAGGGCGCTGGCTCGTGCTTTCCGATGGCGCTGGTGGAGCGCGCGTCTCCTACACCTCTCGCTACGACGCCGGCGGGAATCTGAAGCCGTGGCTCGTGCGCCGCTTCCAGCGCGCGGGCATCGCGCGCTCGCTCGCCGAGATCCGTGCCGCGGCGGAGGCGAGCGCGCAGCGAGTCGCGCTCGCGGCGGCGGAGCCGCCAGAATCGGCTCGATGAGACGAGCCGCCGCTTTCATCGCGTTCGCCGCATGGACGACCGTGGCCGCTGCGCACGCGAAAGACACGGGCTGCGCGATCTCCGTCGCGCGCACGGACGCCGCCGGCATCGCCACGTACGCAGCCGAGTGCCGCTGGCCCGTCGCGCCGCGCTTCGTCTCGGCGATTCTCGGCAGCGCCCAGCGCATCGCCGAATTTTCGACATCGCTCAGCGAGAGCACGCCGCTCCCCGACGGCCGCGTCGTGAACGTGCACTCGCCCGGCTGGCCCATCGGCGATCGCCAGAGCACGCTGAGTCTCGAGCGAACTCCGCTCGAAGGTGGCGGACTCTTGGTCACCTACTCGCTCGCCCCTGAGCAGGCCCCGCTCACGCGCGGCCGCGTGCAGTCGAAGCGCGACGACGGTCGCTGGGAGATTCGCGGCGACGGCGATGGCGGAACGCTCGTGCGCCACGAGACGAGCTACGACGCCGGGGGCAATCTGCCGGTGGGCGTGGTGCAGCGCACCGTGCGGTCGAGTCTCGAGGAATCGCTGACGGAGATTCGCGCCGCGGCAGAACGCGACGCCCGCGCCGCGCGCTGACGGGTCCGCAGGGCCGTCCAAACAGTGGGCGCGCCGTGATAGGGTGAGCGCCCCCTCATGCGCTTCCTAATCACTGCGCTGCTGTTCGTCGTCGCCCCCGCTGCCCTCGGAAACGAAGCGAGCTCTCCGGGCTGCAGCGTGCGGCGCACCGCCGTCGACGGCGAAGGCGTGGGCACTTTCTCCTCCGAGTGCCGTTGGTCCGTGCCGTTCGAGTTCGTGGCTCGTGCGTTCAGCGACGACGAGCTGATGCGAGAGACCAACTCGAACCTCGGCGAAGGCCAGGACCTCGGCGACGGCCGCAGGATCAGCACCTACACGCACTTCGCGGTCGCCGATCGCCAAGTGACGCTCGAGGGCGCGCGCGAGGACCTGCCGGATGGCGGCTTCCGCCCGCGCTACTGGATGTCGCCGCGGCAGGCGCCGCTCGCGGCCGGTCGCGTGCAGGTGCGCGTGGACGAGGGCACTTGGGAGATCGCGCCGGCGCCGGGCGGCGGCACGCATGTTCGCTTCGAGATGCGCCACGACGCGGGCGGAAACCTCTCGCCCTGGATCGTGCGCAAGTTCCAGGCGCCGGCCATCGCGCGCTCGCTGGACGAGCTGCGCACCGCGGCGGAGAAGCTCGCGGCGCGCGCCGCGACACCGGCGGTGGCTTCAGCGCCACCCACGCCTGGGGAACACGGCAGCAACGGAGCAGCACGATGAGAGCAGCGGCGCGCGGGATCTTGTTAGGGGCGGTGGCGTTCGGCGCGCTCGGCGCGGTGGCGAACGAGGCCAAAGTGCCTGGCTGCACCGTGAAGCTGGTGAGCGTCGACGCGCAGAACGTGCCGACGTTCCGCGGCGAGTGCGCGTGGAGCGTTGCGCCGGCATTCGTCGCCGCGGTGCTCACCGATCCCGCACGGCTCGGCGCGAGCTCGTCGCTCCTGATCGCGAGCGATCGCTTGGCCGACGGCCGCATCGTCAACGTGCAGAAGACCGGCTGGCCGTTCGAGGATCGCCAGAGCACGATCGAGGTGAAGGACGCGCCGCTCGCGGACGGAGGCGTCGAGCGCCAGTACAAGCTCGCCGAGCAGCAGGTGACGCCGCGCGAAGGCGCGGTGCAGGTGGGCGTGGACGAAGGCAGCTGGCGCGTGACGGCGGCGCCCGAGGGCGCCAGCGCCGTGCTCGAGATGCGTTACGAGCCGGGCGGCAACCTGCCGACACGCATCGTGCAGACGATGTCGCCGAAGTACATCGCGAAGGGGCTCGACGAGCTGCGCGTCGCGGCCGAGAAGCTCGCGCGCGAGAACCCGAATCTCCCCGCGGTCGCAGCCGGCCCCCCGGAGAACTGAGCGCCGCGCGCTCAGCCGTCCCGCCCGATCGTTAGGCACGCGAGCGTGAGCAGCGCGAGTTCGAAGCGCCGCAGCACGCTCAGCGTGTCTCCTCTGCGCCGTCCGCGCTGCTAGACGCCGCGGCGTCAGTGCTAGCCGTAGACTCAGGCTCCGCGCTCGCAGCGTGCGCGCCTGCGCGCTCTGCCTCGAAGCGGCGCAGCGCGTCCTCCGCGCTCGCACGACGGTCTTCCTCAGCGGTGTCGTCGCGCTCGGTCTCGAGAATGTCGCGCGCTACGCGAGCGCGGCCGAGCGCCAGCTCGCGCTCTTCCTCGAGCCGCTCGTGCACGCGCTCGAGCGTGCCTTCGCTCACGCCGATCGAGCCGTGCAGATCGGCCGCGAGCTCGCACAGCTCCGCGAGCGCACGCTGTGCCTGCGTCTCGCCGATGCTGCGCTTCATCGCCTCGATGCGCGTGCGCGCCACCTCGACCGCAGCGTTGCGCGAGCGCACCAGCTCCTGATAAGTCGACTCGCTGCGAGCGAGCTGCTCGGCGGCGCGCGCTCGCTCGGCGCGCACCTCCTCGAGTCGCAGCGCCCCCTCGGCGGCGCGCGCGCGATCGTTCGCCGCGAGGCGCCGCTCGATGCGCGTGGTGAGCTCGCGCTCTTCACGCTGGAGCTGCGCCTCGCGCCGACGCAGCCGCTCTCCGATCGCGGCGTGTGCGGCGAGGCCGCGGTTGTAACGCGCTACTTGAAGGCGCAGGCGCGTGCGCTCGGCGTCGAGTACGGCGACGGGGTGCGCGGCCTCGAGCTCGGTGACGGCGTTGCCGGCGATCGCGCCCGCGAGCCGGCGAATGCGCTCGAACAGCATCACTCCTCCTCCCCGTATTGGCGCAGCATCTGCACGGCTTTCGCCTCGCCGATCTTGTTGAAGATTCTCTTGCTCTCGTGCTCGTCGCGGATCGTCTTCGCGAGCGTGAAGCACGATGAGACCGTGAAATAGAGCCCGAGCATCAGGAAGCCCTTCACCCACGGATCCGCGGGCACGAACCAGATGCCCCACGTCGTCGTGGCGAGTGCGAGCGCAAAGGCGACCCAGACTTGGAAGCGCCACGCGCCGGTGTCGAGCTGCATGTTGTTACGGTCGAGCATCATCGGAGGGCTCCGCGGCTTGCGGGCGCGCGGAGATGCACGCCTGCGTCGGCCCGACGCTTGTGCAGCTCGTGTGCCAGGGGTGAAGCGCGCGCTCGTCGCGCGACGCCGGCGCTGACGTGCAACGCGTGCTCGGCGGGCAACAGAGGATGTACGCCCTCGCGCGCGCTTAGCCGAACCGCGAGCGCGTCGCGAGAGAGGTGGAACCCGAAGGCAGTGCGGGGCACCGTAGGCAGAGGGACGCCAGCGTGGCTGCGTACGACGACGAGTGGGCCGCGAACTACGCGCGGCGGGCCGAGGCCGCGATCCCGGGGCGCGACGGTCTCTACCGACTGTGCTGCAGCGCGCTGCGCGACTTGCCGGAAGGTGCGTCGGTGCTCGTGGTGGGCAGCGGCACCGGCGAAGAGCTGCTGCGACTCGCGCAGGCGCATCCGACGGCGCGTTTCGTATGTCTCGAGCCGGCGGAGGCGATGCGCGCCGTGTGCGAGCGACGCGTTGCGGACGCCGGCATCGCAGCGCGTGTCACGCTGCGGGGCGAGACGCTCGCGGCCTTTGAGACGCGCGAGCGTTTCGCCGGCGCGACCTCGGTGCTCGTCTCACAACACGTCACGGACGATGGCGCCGCGGCTGCGTTCTTCCGCGCGCTCGCGGCGCTGCTCGCGCCCGGCGCGTGGCTGTACAGCGCGGACATCCACCTCGCCGCGGGCCAAGACGAGCGGCTGATGCGCGCCGCCTGGGAAAACCAAGCTCGGCGCGCGGGCTTGGAAGAAGCCGCCATCGAGTACCTGCTGGCCCAACTCGGCGTCGATCCGCGCCTGCGCCGCGAGGAAGTAATCGTTGGATTCCTGCGCGACGCCGGCTTCGTCGACGTGCACAAGCTGTTCGGCGCGACGATCTACGGAAGCTGGGCGGCGCGCAGATAGTCAGCGCACGCAGACGGCTTGCGAGAAAGCGCAGCGACTCGCATCGCGTCGTTCCACGATGTCGGCGCGATCATCGAATGACGACGGTGCGCCTCTCTACCGGAAGCCCTACCGGAGTCGCTCACTCCGTGATGGCGAGCTGAGTCGCGACGTCGGTTCGATAGAGCAACACGGCGGGAATCGCGCCGGCCACCGAAGCCAGCGCAGTCGCGCCGAGCGGCGCGTACGCGAACACGGGATGCCACACCCACGGATCGAGAGCGACGCCGGTCTGCCTGCGCACGATCTCGCGAGCGATGCCGGCGAGCCCTGCGAACACGAGCAGTCCGAGGATCGAGCCCGCGGCGCCGAGCGTCGCCGACTCGAGCACCACCGCGAGCGACAGCCCCGCGCGGCGCGCGCTCCCGTCGCCGCACCCGGATCGGCCCGCCGATAGGCGACGAAACGGTCCGGCGGTGCTGGATTTGTCATAACGTTCGTTCGCGACGCAGCGGGAAATCGCGCTTGTTCTTCCTATCCCCACGATCCGTTGCACGCCGGTCAATACGGCGGGCGTGTCAGCGATCTTGACCTGATCCAGGTTTCTCGGTCCAGTTGATTCCTGGGAGAATGGCTTCCGACGAAAGGAAGCCCCCCGTGAAGAAGAGCCGGTTCAGCGAAGAGCAGATGGTGAAGATCCTGCGCGAGGCGGATCGCGTCCCGGTGCCCGAGGTCGCGAAGCG
>VGRF01000056.1 GCA_016875395.1 Deltaproteobacteria bacterium
CGTGGATGAACCGATTCCGCCGGCTCCTCGTCCGCTGGGAGAAGCGCGAGCAGAACTACGAGGCAATGCTCCATCTCGCCTGTGCCTGGATCACGATGAAACTGGCTGGGGTTTTCGGATAGGCTCTAAGTTCTGCTAGGCACGGAACCTGCTCACTGCCTGCGATGTCTGCTCGCGGAGGAAATGCGTTGATGTCGTCGTGGAGGATCGTCGCCAGCGCATCGCTGGTCTGTTCCCTGCTGATCGCCGCCTCGGCGCACGCGGCGACGGAAGCTCCTCGGGTCTCCGGCAGCTGCTCCATCGAGTTCCTGGGAACCTCGACGTTGCACGACTTCGAGGGCACCGCTCCGTGTGCCGTGCTCACCATCGAGTCCCCGGATGCGAGCGGACGCTATGGAGCGCGCGCCGAAGTCGCGGTCACGGCGATGAAGACGGGCATCTCCGCGCGCGACAAGCGCATGCGCGAGATGTTCGACGCGAAGCGCTTCCCCACGATCGTTGCGGCGTTCTCGAACGTCGATCCGGCAGCGCTGCGCGTGCAAAAGGCGCTGCCCTTCCGCATCACGATTCACGGGCGCGAACGGCAAGCGACGGCCGTGATCGAGCGCTTCTCCGAAACGGACGGGCGAGAGGCACACATCGTGGCCAGCTTCGATCTTTCGCTGAAGGACTTCGCGCTCGAAGCGCCCGTCGCGATGGGATTCATTCGCGTGGGCGACCTCGTGAAAGTGACGGTCTCCGTCGATCTGAAGGCGCTCCCCGCCGGGTCTGCCGCTCCCTCGGCGCGCTGAGAGATCTCTCGCATGGAACGCCCCTCGCACGATGGCGCTCCCGGCGTCCCGGTCCCGATCGCCGGCGCGCATTCGCAGCCTCGATCGCTGGCGCGCGAGCCCGGACGCTACGGTGATTACTTCGCACGCGTTCCGTGTTGGCTGCCGCGACTGACGCCGCCGTGCGAGGAGCGCTGACGATGCGCATCGCGTCCGTGGGCACCGCACTTCCGCAAAATTTCTATGGCCAGGGCGAACTGATCGACGCCCTCGCGAAGCTCTGGTCGGGGCGCTTCCACAACCCGCGGCGCCTCGAGCAGATTCAGCAGAACACGCTCGTCGGCGGGCGCCACCTCGCATTGCCGATCGAGGCGTACGCGTCGCTGACGAGCTTCGGCGCCGCGAACGACGCCTTCATCCGCTGCGGGCTCGAGCTCGGCGAGCGCGCGATTCGCGAGGCGCTCTCGCGAGCGCAGCTCACGCCGCGCGACGTCGACCACGTCTTCGCGCTCTCGGTCACCGGAATCGCCGCGCCGTCGCTCGACGCGAGGCTCGTGAATCGCCTCGGCCTGCGCAGCGACGTGAAGCGCACGCCCATCTTCGGCTTGGGCTGCGTCGGCGGCGCTGCGGGCATCGCGCGCGCAGCGGACTACGTGCGGGCGTTTCCGCGCGAAACGGCGCTCGTGCTCTCGGTCGAGCTCTGCTCGCTCACCCTCCAGCGCGGCGACGCGTCGATCGCGAACGTGATCGCGAGCGGCTTGTTCGGTGACGGCGCAGCCGCGGCGATCGTGCGCGGCGCGGAGACCAGCGCGGCCGGACCGCGCGTGCTCGCGACGCACTCCGTCTTCTATCCGAACACCGAGCACGTGATGGGCTGGGAGGTCGGCGACGGCGGCTTCCGTGTCGTGCTGTCCGCCGACGTGCCGGAGATGGCCGCGGGCCTGCGGCCCGACGTCGACAAGTTCCTCGCCGAATCCGGCCATGCGCTCGCGAACGTCGGCGTGTTCGTGTGCCACCCCGGCGGCCCGAGAGTGCTCGAGGCGGTCGAGGGCGCGCTCTCGCTTCCGCGTAGCGCCCTCGCCGCTTCGTGGGATCACCTCGCGCGCGTGGGGAACCTGTCGAGCGCGTCGGCGCTCTTTCTGCTCGGAGATGCACTCGCGCAGCCGCACGCGACCGGAACGCTCGGCCTCCTGCTCGCGATGGGCCCGGGCTTCTGCAGCGAGCTGGTGCTGCTGCAGTGGTGACCCTCGACGCCGCTTATTTCGCCTTCGTCGCCGCCGTCGCGGCGGAGCGCGGCCTCGAGCTGTGGCTCTCGCGCCGCAACGCAGCGCGCGCCCTCGCGCGCGGCGGAATCGAGCTGGGCCGCGAACACTTCGGCTGGATGCGCGCGATGCACGCCGCGTTCCTCGCCAGCTGCGTGCTCGAGCCTTGGCTGCTCGAGCGCCCTCTGGATCTGCGTCTCGCGCTGCCGATGCTCGCGCTCGCGCTCGGCGCACGGGCGCTTCGGTACTGGGCAATCGCTGCGCTCGGCGAGCGCTGGAACGTGCGCGTGATCGTCGTGCCCGGCGACTCCGTCGTGGCGCGCGGGCCCTATCGCTGGCTGCGCCATCCGAACTACACCGCCGTCGTGATCGAGCTACTCGCGCTCCCGCTCATCCACGCTGCGTGGCTCACCGCACTCGTGTTCAGCGCGCTGAATGGTCTGCTGCTGCGCGAGCGCATTCGCGTCGAAGAGCGCGCGCTCGCGGAGCACTGCACCGGAGGCGAGCAGCTCGGCGATCGGCCGCGGCTCGTGCCACTCGGGAGCGCGCGATGAGCGAGACCCTCGACGGGCTGCTGCGCCTGGTGCGCGAGCGCTTCCCGCGCGTGGGCGAGATCGACTCGCAGACGCGCATCGTGGCCGACCTCGCGCTCGATTCGATCCAGCAGATCGACTTGCTCGTCGAGCTCGAGAATCACTTCGCGATCGCGCTCGAGCTCGAAGATGACGGCGTCGACACGCTCGGTGAGCTCGCCGCGTGCATCGATCGCGCGCGGAGCGCCAGCCGTGTCTGACACGCTCGCGACGCGCTTCGAGGCGGCCGCGCGCGGCAGCGGAACCATCACGTTCGTCGACGCGCGCGAGAACGAGACGAAGATCGCCCACGCGGAGCTGTTCGGGCGCGCGCTGCGCGCTGCGGGCGGACTCGCGGCGCGCGGCATCGTGCGCGGCGATCGCGTGGCCGTGATCGCCGCCACGAGTCCCGAGTTCTTCGACGGCTTCTTCGGCGCGGTGCTCGCGGGCGCAGTGCCGGTCCCCCTCTATCCGCCCGTTCGACTCGGACATCTCGACGAGTACCACGAACGCACGTCCGCGATGCTCGCCGCGGCGCGCGTTCGGCTCGTGCTCACGGATTCGCGCACGCGCCGCGTGCTGGGCCGCACGATCGAGCGCGCGCGCCCGGAGCTCGGCTGCGCGCTGCTCTCGGAAATTTCGGGAGCGCCGGCAACGCCGAGCTCGCGGGATCCGGATGCGCTCGGCTTCATCCAGTTCTCGTCCGGTACGACGCAAGCGCCGAAGGCCGTTGCGCTCACCCACCGCCAGATCCTCGCGAACGTGGACGCGATCGGCGCTGCCATCCTGGGCGCGTATCCCGAGAGCGATTCCTTCCGTCACGTCGCCGCGAGCTGGCTGCCGCTCTACCACGACATGGGCCTCGTCGGCGGCGTGTTCACCTCGCTCTTCCACGGCCGCGATCTCGTGTTGATCCCGCCGGAGCACTTCATCGCGCGGCCCGCGCTCTGGCTCCGCGCGATCTCTCGGCACCGCGCCACGATCAGCCCGGCGCCGAACTTCGCTTATGCGCTGTGCGCCGAGCGCATCCGCGATGACGAGATCGCGGGGATCGATCTCTCGGCGTGGCGCGTCGCGATGAACGGCGCAGAGCCCGTGACGCCGCGCGCGCTCGAGCGCTTCGTCGAGCGCTTCGGCTCAGTCGGTTTGCGCGAGGAAGCGCTGACGCCCGTGTACGGCCTCGCCGAGGCGACCCTCGCGGTCACGTTCAGCACGCTGCGCGAGCGCTTTCGCGTGCTGCGCTTCGACGCCGAGGCGCTCGCTGGGAAGCGGAGGGCGATTCTCTCTCCCAGTGGCGTACCGCTCGTCTCGCTCGGCCCTCCGCTCGCCGGCTTCGGTCTCCAGATCGCCGACGACTCCGGTGCGCCGCAAGCCGAAGATGTGCTCGGGCGCGTGCGCGTGCGCGGGCCATCCGTGATGAGCGGCTACGACGGCTTGCCCGAGGAAAGCGCGCGCGTCCTCTCGGGCGGCTGGCTGGACAGCGGGGACCTCGGCTTTCTCCATCGCGGCGAGCTCTTCTTGTACGGACGCGCCAAGGATCTCGTGATCGTGCGCGGCAAGAACTACGCGCCGCAGGACTTCGAGCGCGCGCTCGACGACCTCGCTGGCGTGAGGCCGGGGTGCAGCGCGGCGGTCGGTGTGCTCGCACACGATGGAAGTGGCGAGGAGCTCTGGCTGTTCGTCGAGCGGACCCACGATGCCGGCGCGAGCGACGAGGAGCTGGGCACGGCGATCCGCGTCCGCACGCTCGAGCGCAGCGGCCTGCGCCCAGGGCGCGTGATCGTGCTCGCGCCGGGCACGCTGCCGCGCACGTCGAGCGGAAAGATTCGGCGGGCGGAGACGCTTCGGCTCGAGCGCGCAGGCGAGCTCACGGCGCCCGCGCGGGTCTCGCTGCCGCGTCTCGCACTCGAAATGTTGCGCTCGCTGCGAGCCTTCGCGCGTGCGCGCAGTTGACGCGCTCGTCGTCGGCGCCGGGCCCGCGGGACTCGCGTGCGCGACGCTGCTCGCGCGGCGCGGACTCACGGTGTGCGCGATCGAAAAGCGCGAGGCGCCGCTCGACAAGGCGTGCGGCGAGGGCGTCATGCCCGCCGGCGTCCGCGCCCTCGCGGCGCTCGGCGTCGAGGTCGGCGCGCTGCGCGCGGCGCCGTTCGTCGGCGTGCGCTTCATCGACGGCGCGCGCGAGACCTCCGGGAGATTCGCGAGCGGCCCGGGCCTCGGCGTGAGGCGCACCGCGTTGTCCACCGCCCTTCGCGCGTGCGCCGAGAAGGCCGGCGCCGAGCTGCGCTTCGACTGCGCGCTCGAGCGATTCACCGCGGACACGTCGCGCGTGCGCGCACAGACATCGCAGGGTGAGCTCGAGGCGCGCGTCCTGATCGGCGCCGACGGCCTCGGCAGCCGCGTGCGCGCAGCCAGCGCGCTCGCGGCGCCACTGCCGACGCGCAGGCGCTTCGGCATGCGTCGGCACTTCCGCTTGGCGCCGTGGAGCGAGTACGTCGAAGTGCACTGGTCCGAGGGCGTCGAGGCATTCGTCACGCCGGTTGCCCGAGACGAAGTCGGCATCGCGCTGCTCTGGTCGGGCTCCGCTGCGCGCTACGACGAGCTTCTGACGCGCTTCCCGGCGCTCGCGATGCGCGTCCGCGGCGCGGAGCCCGCGAGCGAGGTGCGCGGCGCGGGACCGTTCTGGCAACGCGCTCGGCGGCGCTGCGCCGGAAACTCCGTCGCGCTGCTCGGCGACGCCGCGGGCTACACCGACGCGGTGACGGGCGAAGGCATCACGCTCTCGCTGCTGTGCGCGAATGCGCTCGCAGATGTGATCGCGCGCGGCGCGCCTCTCGCGGAGTACGAACGCGCCTGGGCTCGCGCGACGCGGGCGCACCGCGCCATCGCCGCCCTGCTCGGCTTCGGTGTCGCGCATCCGCGCGCGCGCCGCGCTGCATTTCGTGCGCTGAGCGCGCAGCCGCGCGCGTTCGAGATTCTGCTGCGCGTCGCGGCGAGCGAGGAGCAGCCGTGGAGAAGCTGATCGCCGCCTGCATCCGGCGCCCGCTGCTCACCGTGCTCGGCGGGCTGCTCGTCACGCTGGCGCTCGGCGCGGGTGCGCTCCGGGTCGGAACCGACAGCGGCTACGCGGCGTTCCTCGGCTCGCAGCACCCGGCGATTCGCGCGCTCGAGTCCGTAACGAATCGCTTCGGAGGCGGCGTCCCCTTCGCGATCGTCTACCGCTGCGCGCCGCCGGCTCCGTGCGCGAGCGTGTTCGATGCGAACGCGCTCGCGATGGCGCACGCGCTCAGCAGCGAGATCGCAGCGATTCGCGGCGTCGCGCGCGCCGAGAGCGTCGCGACGGCTCCACTCCTCGCGCCCGAGCTCTTCGACTTGCCGCGAGCGCGCCAGCTCTCGCCGGAGGGGACGCCGGTCAGCGATCTGGCCGAGCTGATTCCGCGCGCGCTGCGCGACCCGCTTTGGGTCGGGCAGATCGTGTCGAGCGACGGCCGCGTCGGCGCGGTGATCGTGCAGCTCGCGGACTCCTCGGGCGCCACCGCCGAGCGGGTCGTGGACGGCGCGCGCGCGGCGCTGGCGCCTTGGGAGGCGCGCGGCTTTCGCTTCGCGCTCTCCGGCGGCCCCGTGGAATTCGTCGTCGCGGGCCGCGAGCTCGATCAGCAGGTGCAGCGCCTCGTGCCGGCGATCGTCCTGCTCGTGGGCGTGATCGTGCTGCTCGCCTTCCGCGCGCTCGCGCCGGCGCTGCTCACGCTCGGCTGCGCGGGCGCCTCGCTGATCTGGGCCGTGGGACTGCAAGGTTGGCTCGGCTGGCCGCGCACGAGCTTCTTCCAAGTCTTGCCGCCGCTCATGCTCACGGTCGGCGTTTGTTATGGCATCCACCTCGTCACGGCGTTCGCCGAGCGACTCTCCGAAGCCGAAGGCGAGAGCCGCGAGCAAGCTCTGCGGCATGCACTCGCGGAGGTCGCCTCGCCGGCGCTCTTCACGGCGCTGACCACGGCCGCCGGCTTCATCTCGTTCTTCACGAGCGGCCTCGAGAGTCTCGTGCGCTTCGGCGTGATCGCCGCGTCCGGGGTGATGGCGGCGTTCGCGACCGCGTTCCTCCTCCTGCCGATCCTGCTCGTGCGCGTGCCCGCGCGCTGGATCGTGGCGCCGCGCTCGCACGCGATGTGGAGCCGCCTCGTCGGCCGCATCGCCGACGCGGTCGGCCATCGCCGCGCGTGGATCGCCGGCGGCGCGCTCGTCGTGACGGCTCTCGGCGTCGCGGGCATCGGCCGGCTCTCGATCGACGCGAGCTTCGAGCAGGTGTACGGAGAGCACAGCCGCGTCGTGCGGTGGGCGCGCGAGGCGGCCGCGCTCCGCAGCGCCGACTCACTCGAAGTCGCGATCTTCCTGCCGCCGGAGATGTCCGTGACGGACCCTCGCGCGCTGCGCGCCGCCCTGCGCGTAGAGGCGCTCGCGGCGCTCGACGGGATCGGACGGCCGCTCTCGATCCTCGCGCCGATGCGCGAGCTGAACGCTCTCGTGCATGAGAATGCCCTCGCGCTCTCGGGCCCTCGCGCGACTCCCGAGCGGCCCGGCCAGCTCTATCGCCTGATGCGCGCCGAGCAGCCCGACCTCGTGGCGCTTTTCGCGGCCGAGGCGCAAGGCGCAGAGCCCGCCGCGCTCCGCATCTCGTTCCAGGGTGAGAAGCTTCCGCAGGATGAGCTGCGCGCGCTCGTGGCGCGCGTGCGCGGCGAGGTGAACGCCGCGCTTCCGCCGGGGGCCACCGCGGTCGTGACCGGCCCGCTCGCCGTCGTGAGCGGCATGATCGACGAGATTCGCGACACCCAGATCGGGAGCTTCGGCTCCGCGCTGGCGCTCGTCGCGCTGCTCTCGGCAATCGCGCTGCGCTCGATCCCGCTCGCGCTCCTCGCGATGATTCCGACCACGGTGCCGGCTGTGCTCACGCTCGGCGCGATGGGGTTTCTGGGCATTCCGCTCGACATGGGCACGGCGATGGTCGCGTCGGTGCTGCTCGGACTCGGTGTCGACGAGGCGCTGCACTTGCTCGCGGGCTACCGCCGTCATCGCGAGGCCGGCTTCGCACGCGACGAAGCCATGCACGCCGCCCTCTGCGGCGTGGGCCGCGCGCTCTTCACCACCGCCGGAGCCCTCGCGGCGGGCTTCCTCGTGCTGTTCTTCGTGCCGTGGCAAAGCCTGTCGAGCTTCGGGCTCGTCACCGGCGTCGCGATCGGAGCCTCGTTGCTCGCGGACTTGTTATTGCTGCCCGCCGCGATCGGATCGCGCCGGCGCGCGCCCGCGCGTTCCGCCGCTCTCGCGAACGGCTGAGCCGAAGCACTCGAGGCGGTTCAGTCCGCGAACGCGGGAATGAGGTGCTTCGCGACCGTGCTCATGCCCGCGAGCACTTGCTCGTGCGCGATGTCGGCGTACTGGAACATGCACAGCAGCCGCGTGGCGCCGATGTCGCGGTACGCCTCCATCTTGCGCTTGCACGTCGCGACGTCGCCGATGATCACGGACGGCACGGGCAGGAGCACCTCGTACGCCTCTTCGTTCGAGATCGTCTCGCCCGCCGCGAAGCGCCGTAACACCTGCACGACGGGGTGATCTCTCTCGAGCGGAATCTCGGTCGTGACGCCGCCGCCGAGCGCGAGCGAGCGCTGCGCCGCGGGATCGTTCGGCAGGAAGTTCCCGCGAATCTGCGAGTACCAGATCTCGGGTGTCGCGTGGAAGACGCGCGGCGCCGCGGCCACGTACCAGATCGCGCCGAGCGCGGCGCCGCTCGCGATCGCCCGCTTCGTGCTCTCCGCCGCGTGCACGAACGTGAAGACGCCGGCCTCGCGATTCACGAAGTGGCCGGCGGGCTCCTCCATCTCCGTGAGTCCTTGTCGGTGCTCCTTCAGCAGCGCTTCCATCGGCCCGAGCTCGGTGAGCAGCGTGGTGCCGAGCGCGCCGACGCC
>VGRF01000057.1 GCA_016875395.1 Deltaproteobacteria bacterium
TCCGCCTCGCGCAGAATCTTCACCATCTGCTCTTCCGTAAACCGACTCTTCTTCATGGGGGCTTCCTTTCCGTCGGAAGCCATTCTCTCTCAAGAATCAGTCGGTCCGAGAATCGGCCAGCAGGTCAGTTCGTGCGCGAGTACTTCTACGTGCGCGACGCCGTCGAGGCGTATCTCCAACTCGCGGAGCGCATCCCCTCGGACGGCATCACCGGTGAGGCGTTCAACTTCGGCACCGAGCTTCCGCTCAACGTGATCGAGGTGGTGAACGCGGTGCTGAAGGCGATGAACCGCAGCGACCTCGCGCCGATCATCCTGAACGAGGCCTCGCGCGAGATCCCGGAGGAGACGCTCGACTGCAACAAGGCCAAGCGCGTGATGAACTGGACCGCGAAGTGGACGCTCGAGCAGGGCCTCGCCGAGACGATCCCGTGGTACGCGGACTGGATGAAGCAGCACGGCGGCGCGTAGCGCGAGCCGCAGCAGCTGAAAAGCGAAGGGCCCGCCGAGCATCGCTGCTCGGCGGGCCCCGCTGTTGTTAGGCGACGAGCGGCCTGTTACTCGCTCTCACCCCACCTGTACCGCACGGACGCGCCGAAGGTGCGCGGCTCGAGCAGGAACAAGTTGGTGAAGTTCGCCGAGGTGGCGTCCGTGAAGTAGTGGCCCGTCACGTCGTCGTTGTTCTGCAGGTTCTTCGCCCAGAGCTCGAACATCCAGGGGGCGTCGGGCTTGGCGAAGCTGAGCTGCGCGTCGAGTTGCTCCCAGGAATTGATCAGGTCCTTCCTGGTGTTGTAGACGCGGGCGTACTGGTCGCTGCGCCAGGAGAAGTCCACACGAGGCGTCATCTCCCAGCCCCCGAAGACGGGGAACACGTACTGGGCGCCGACGTGCACCGTGAACTTGGGTGCCGCCGGCAGCTCGTTCCCCGCCAAGTCCTGGATGAACCCGTCCGGTCCGTAGCCATCCGAGAAGTCGAGGATGTTGCCCGGCGTTCCCTCGAGGCAGAGGGGGTTGAGCGTCTGGTTGCAGATGTAGTTCTGGCCAGCCGGGAACGGCAGCAGCTGCTTGATCGTCGTCCAACCCGGCTGGCTGGCGGTGGGATCCGCCGGGTCTGCCGATTCGAGCTCCTGGATGTCCGTCTTCAGCCACGAGAAATTCAGGTTGATGCGGAACCGATCGGTGACCGAGTAGACCGTCTCGAGCTCGACGCCGTAGATCTTCACGTCGGCGTTCTCGTTCACGGCCGTGCGGTTCACGATCTTCGAGAGCTGCATGCCCTCGTAGTCGTAATAGAAGGCGGTCGTGTTGAAGAGGAGCTTGTCGAACAGCACACCCTTGAAACCGACCTCGTAGGCGAGGTTTTTCTCCTCGTCGAAGATCAAGGAGACCGGGGTTCCGCCAGCCGACGTGTCCACCGCAGGATTGAAGCCACCGCCCTTGAAGCCGGTGCTGATGTTCAGGTAGACGAGTGAGTCGGGAGCGAACGACAGGTCGAGGTCCTGCGCGACGCCCACCTTCCACGTGACGTTGTGGAAGCCGCCCTCCTGCGTCGCGAACGGGTTCAGCGCGCACGGCGCGTTCGGGTCGCCGGTCGCGTTACACACCCACAGGTTCACGCGCTGCGTGGATTCCTTGTGGTCGTCCGTGTAGCGCGCGCCGACGGTCACGTGCGTGCTCTCGAATGGATCCCAGTACACCTCGCCGAAAATCGCCCAGCTCGAGACACGCGTCGGCTTGGTCTCGTTCAGGTAGTAGCTGGAGCGCGGCAGCGCATCGTGGCAGGACGAGCCTGGGTTGTTGAGGATGTACGTGTAGGCGTTCGGGCAGAGCAGGACCGTGTCCGGCATGTCCCAGAACGCTTCGAGGCCCGCCGCCCAAACGGCGTACTCGAGGTCGGCCTCAACCTCACCGAAGTTCATGCCGGCGGTAAAGTTGAGCGGCCCGTCGAAGCTCGAAGCGGCGCGCACCTCCTGGCTGAAGGCATTGGCTTCGCCCCAGGAGCGATCGAAAACGAACTCGGAGCTGTACGTGCCTTCGAGCCCACCCCACGGCGAGTGGACGTCGCTGTCGGGGAAGTCGAAGTGGCGGGGGCCGCCGGCGAAGGAAACGGGCGGAACGGCCCAGAAGTAGTCCGTACGGCTGTTGTTGCTCCAGTTGTGGTAGCCCGTGACCGAGGTGAGGCGAACGTTCTCGGTCACGTCCCAGTTCACCACCAACGTCACCATCGTCTCGTCCGTGACGTATCGCGGGTCGAGCTGCGTGTTCACGTCGCGCAGACCCGAGGGGTTGCTGGCTCCCGCGTAGAACTCCGTCGGAGTGCCGTAGTTCCGGGGCCCAAACGCGGCATCCGCGAACGCGTCCGAGAGCAGGTATCCGTCGATCGGCAGACGCGCCGGAACCGAGTAAGGTGTGAACACGCCGACGGGACCGGTGAGGAACCGCGGCACCTGAGTGACCTGGCGATTCACGAAGAACGGAATGCCGGCCAGCCCGTTCGCCAACAAGAAGTTGTGCACCGGGCCGAGCGTGTGCAACGTGTCCATGATGATGCCCGTCGAGTACACCAGGATGGAGCCCGAGTTGATCGGATCCCCCTGCATCTCGACGTCGCCGCCCTGGCAGCCGATGCCGTAGGGCCAAGGCCGCGGGTCGGTCGTGCAGGCCTGCTTGTTCATGCGGCTGCGCTTGTCGTCCTCGGAGAAGTAGCTGGCCATCAGGTTGAAGTTGACGTTGTCCCACTCGCCGGCGAGCGAGCCGCGCAGCATGTAGAGGTTGCGGTCGTCGATCTTGTTGCCGTTGTGGACGTTCTCGGTCGTGCCGTCGCGGCTGAAGTAATAACCGCCGAAGCGCGCCGCGAAGTGCTCGCCGAGCGGCACGTTCACCACGGCCTTGATCTTGCCGTGGTTGTAGTCGCCGTATTCGCCCTGGACGCTGCCGCCCCATTCCCCGAACACGGGCTTCTTCGTGTAGAGGTTGACGGCGCCGCCGGGAGCGCTGCGGCCGAAGATGGTGCCCTGCGGACCGCGCAGCACCTCGACGCGCTCCATGTCGAAGAACTCGGTCTCGAAGATGCGCGCGCCGGAAAAGGGCGCCTCGTTCACGTGGATGCCGGTGCCGGCTTCGGCGGTGGAGGCGGTGGCGAGATTCCCCACGCCGCGCAGCGAGATGTTGCCGGCCCCCATGAAGTTTGTCTTGGAGAACTGGAGGTTCGGCACGTTCATCTGGATGTCGGCGACATCCTCGATGTTGCCGCTCTCGAGGCTATCGGCCGAGAACGCGCTGACCGCGATCGGGATGTCCTGGATCGACTCCTCGCGCTTTCGCGAGGTCACGATGATGGTTTCGATCCCGCTTTCGTCCTTCTGCTCTTCCTGCGCGAAGGCCGGCGTGAAGCCGATCACGACGAGTGCCAGGAGCGCGATGCTCCAAGCGAGGGTTCGCTGACGCAACGACATGCAGTCCCCCTAAAGGTGGTGGCCCGCCAAGGGCGCTTGCACCGTAACCCGATCAGGGGAGGTGGTTCCAGCAAAAAATTCCGCGAAAAGTCGTGCGGGCGCCTCAGCGCGAGGCGGGCTTCTCGAACAGCAACGCGAAGCGGTCCGTCTTCCCGCGGATCGCGGGATCGAAGACGTTCGCGGTGCGGTCGTCGCTCGCGTTACGCAGTGCGTCGCTCGACGCGACGAAGCGGAAGCCCGCGCGCTCGAAGTCGGCACGCGCGAAGGCTTCGTCGATGCGATGCAGGTCCTGCGCCGCGCTGCTTC
The DNA here is from genome assembly GCA_016875395.1 of Deltaproteobacteria bacterium. Taxonomy (NCBI): domain Bacteria; kingdom Pseudomonadati; phylum Myxococcota; class Myxococcia; species Deltaproteobacteria bacterium. The sequence goes on from VGRF01000057.1 coordinate 3,761, forward strand.
CACTCCCGTTCGCGGCGGCGTGATCGACCACGAGCAGGCGGCCACCAGGGCGCAGCGCGTCGAAGATCGCCTGCATCAGCGGATCGCGCGTCACGGTCCACTCGCCTTCCTCGGGCTTCGGCTGCCAGTACGCGTCGTGGTACGCCATCACGATCAGCGCGAGGTCGATCTCGCCCGCGAGGCCGACCCCATCGATCTCGCGATCGAGGCGAACGAGCTGCCCGGGGGGCCGCGCGGCGCGGCGCGCTTCGAGCGCTTCGCCCGCGAACGAGAGATAGGCGCGATTGTTGTGCGCGTAGACCTTGCCGCTCTCGCCCACGACGCGCGCCGCGATCTCCGCGAAGTAGCCGCCGCCGCTGAACACATCGAGCACGCGCATCCCCGGCGCGAGCCCGGCGAGACCCAGCGCCTCCACACGACGGTCGCGCGCGTCGCGCTCCAGATCCTTCGCGTCGCGTTCGGACGCCGCGAGCACCGCGGCGACTTCGGCACGCGTGTCGCGGAACGCAGCGGGCGACTCACCCGCGCACGCGAGCGACATGCACGAAAACGCGAGAGTGAGCGCACGCATGCGGCGACTCCAGGCGGCGGGCTCAGCCTACGCTGGTTGGCTCCGTGCGCGCTCGGCGATTCGAGCCGAAACGAAACGGGGCCCGGTGATCTCTCACCGAGCCCCGCAGCGCTGGCGCGCCCAGCATGACTCGAACATGCGACCTCCAGGTCCGCAACCTGGCGCTCTATCCAACTGAGCTATGGGCGCTGAGAACTCGTTCGCGGAAGGCGCGGCACCATAGCCAACCGATTCGCCCACGCTGCCCGCGACTTACCGAGAAACCCCGCCCGCGGCCGCCAGAATCTGCGCGCCGCCTCGAAGTCGAGGCTCCTCGGTGCCTGTCGCGTGAGGAGCAAGCGAAGCGCGCAGCGAGCCGGAGTCTGCGGAGGCGAGCGAAGCCAACAAGGCGACCCGCGGGCGCGCCGGAGTGAGCGCGGAGAGCTGGGTGCCGAACACGCGCCCGCGGACTCTCCGCCACGGCGACGACACATCCGAGCGATCTCCCACAGCGAGCCGCCGTGGCGGAGAGGGAGGGATTCGAACCCTCGGTACCGTTTCCGGTACACGCGATTTCCAGTCGCGTACCTTCAGCCGCTCGGCCACCTCTCCGCGAGCCCTTCTTTATATGGGACGCGCCAAACACCCGCCGCCGCTCCCGCGCACAAATCCGCGCCACGCCGAGCGACGAGCGACGCCGCGCAACTCTCCGAGCTGACCGCCCCGACCTCGATCGAAGGCGCTGCGAAAACGCCGGGATCGAGGCGCCACCGACACGTCGAACGCTCCTGCCAAGCATGTCGGCCGAGACCGCGAGCGAAGCGCGCAGCATCGGGCGAGTCTTCGAGCCCGATGCGAAGCCAACAAGGAAAAGCGCGCGACCTCGGCACGTGATGCGCCCCGATGGACGCACGCCTCGAGCTCGTTGACCACCACCGAGGCCGCCGCGCGCCCTCTCCGCCACGGCGGCGTGATCTCCGAGTCATCTCCGACAGCGAGCCGCCGTGGCGGAGAGGGAGGGATTCGAACCCTCGATAGGGTTTCCCCTATGCAGATTTAGCAAACCTGTGCCTTCAGCCTCTCGGCCACCTCTCCGCGAGGCGCGGCAAGATACCGGCTTCGCTTCCCCGAGAAAGCCCGAATTCGACGCCACGCTCGCCTTCGGCGACGTTGCGCCATCGCCGGAGACGCAGTGAAGCCCTCGCAGACGTCGTTCGAGCTCCCGGGCATCTTCGGCGGCCGGCGCGCGCGACTCATCTCTCTCTCGGTGCTCGCTGGAATCGCGGCTGGCATCGCCGCCTCGATCCTCGCCGCCGCGCTGCACGTCGGAACGGGCGCCGTGATCGGCCGCTACGTCGAGCTCGGTGGCGCCGATGTCTTGCGATTCGACGCCGCGATCCTGCTGCTGCCGGCGCTCGGCGGCCTGCTGTCGGGGCTCCTCGTGCAGTGGATCGCGCGGCTGCCCGTGCAGCAGGGCACGGACCAGATGGTGCTCGCCTTCCACCGCCACGACGGCGTGCTCCCACTGCGCGGCCCCGCAGTGCGCGCGACGGCCGCGGTGGGCGTGATCTCGTTCGGTGGCTCGGCGGGGCCCGAGGGACCGATCGCCGGCCTCGGCGCGGCGATCGGCTCGACCGTCGGCGGACTGCTCCGCCTCACACCGCGCGAGCGGCGCTCACTGCTGATCGCGGGCTGCGCGGCAGGCGTGGGCGCGATCTTCCACTGCCCGCTCGGCGGCGCGCTGTTCGCGACGAGCGTGCTCTACCGGCGTCCCGAGTTCGAAGGCAGCGCGCTCGTGCCGGCGTTCGTCGCGTCCGCGGTCGGTTTCGCCACGTTCGCAACGGTCTCAGGCTCAGGCTCCTACCTCTTTCCCGGTGCGCACTCGCTCACGCTCGAGAGCGCCTTCGAGCTGCCGGTTTACGTCGCGCTCGGCCTCGCGTGCGGCGCGACCGCCGCGCTGTTCGGCGCGAGCTACCGCCGCGTCGAGGCGTTCTTCGCGGCGCGCGAGCGCGTACCGCTCTGGCTGCGCCCCGCGCTCGGCGGACTTGTTACGGGCGCGCTCGCGTGTCTCCTGCCGCAGGTGATGGACGGCGAGTACCGCATGATCCAGAACGCACTGTCGGGCTCGCTGTTTGCGGGCACCGAGAACTCGCGCGGCGCGATCGGCTGGGCGGCGCTGCTGGCGGCGATCGTGGTCGCGAAGTGCGTCGCGACGAGCTTCACGGTCGGCAGCGGCGGCGCAGGCGGCGTGCTCGGTCCGAGCCTCTTCCTCGGCGGCGCCGTCGGCGCGAGCCTCGGCGCGCTGCTGCAGGCCGCGCTTCCCGAATTCGGCAGCGAGCCGCTGCGGCAGGCGCTGATCCCCGTCGGAATGGCCGGCGTGCTCGCGGCGTCGATGCGTACGCCGATCGCTGCGATGGTGATGGTGTTCGAGATGACCGGCAGCTTCGGCCTGATCGTGCCGCTCATGCTCGTAGTTGTTACGGCGTACGGCGTCGGCCGCCGCTGGGGGCTGGTCGCGGAGCAGCTGCCGAGCCCGGCCGATTCGCCCACGCACGCGGGCGATCTGCTCGTGAGCGTGCTCGAGCGCGCGCACGTCGAGGATGCCGCGCGCAGCGTGTGGCCTGCAGTGGTCGAGCCCGCCACGCCGCTCGCCCGCATCGTCGCGTCGCTCCCGATCGGGCAGCCGCCGACGGCGATCGTCGCGGAGAACGGCCGCGTGCGCGGCGTGATCTCGTTCGCCGAGCTGCGCCAGCTCGTCGACGAAGCGGAGCTGATGCCGATCGCGATCGCCGCGGACCTGATGACTTCGCACTTCGACTCGGTCGCGCCCGACGAGACGCTCTACGACGCGCTCGGCGTGTTCGAGCGCAGCGGCAGCGAAGCGCTGCCCGTGCTCGGCGCCGGCGGCGAGTTGTTGGGCGTACTCACGCGCGAGAGCGTGCACGAAGTCGTATCGCAGCGGCTCACCGCGGTGCGCGAGGACTTGCTGCGCGAGCACAGCGGCATCGCGGCGATCGCCGAGCACGGCCAAATCGCGCACCTCATCTCCGGCCTGCCCGTCGCCGAATCCGGTCGCGTCGAGCGCCTCGACCTCGCGCGCGACTGGATCGGCCGCTCCCTCGCCGAGCTCGACCTGCGCCGCGAGCGCAACCTCACCGTGCTCGCCGTCGCCACCGCCGACAAACGCTTCCTCTGCCCGCCCGACCCTACGCGCGCACTCGAAGCAGGCGATCGCTTGGTGGTGCTCTCCGCAGGCAACACGACCGCAAACTGAGACCGTCGCCGCACCGAGACGATCGCTGACGCGCGGCGACGAAAGTCAGATCGTCCTCGATGACGCAGGCCCCGCTGTCAGTCGCGTGAGAAGCAAGCGAAGCGCGCAGCAACGGGCGAGTCTTCGAGGCCGCTGCGAAGTAAACGCGGAGAACCGCGGGCGCGTCGCGACGACCGCGACAACCTCGATGTGCGACCCGCGCCCGCGGCTCTCTCCGCCACCGCATCGCGCGCAAGAGCGCGCAATGCGGTGGCGGAGAGAGAGGGATTCGAACCCCCGAGGCGCTTTCGCGCCTTGCGGTTTTCAAGACCGCCGCCTTCAACCGCTCGGCCATCTCTCCGTGGCCTTACTCTAGAACTCGACTGGGCAGTTGCGAGCTTCGCCACCGCATGCCGGCGGGTCGATCGGCGGGCGCCGATGGGACGGTCAAACTCGTTGCTCGCGAACCCCGCTAGCGCGCGCAAGGCGCACCCACCGACTGCGTGAGCGAGGCCGCCTCGCGACACGGTTTCGTCTCACGTCCTGCGACCTTGGCTACTTCGAGAAGGAGTGGCCCTGATCCAAATCAATCAGAGCCACACCATCTCAACGGGGGGTGTCGCACGGGCCGTTTTCCGCGCGAAAGAAGCGAAAGCTCCTCCGCAATGCCTGACAAGTCCGGCCGACGCTCGCCTATCTCCGCGGGCGCCCACAGGAGACCGAGATCACCGACAGTGACCCAGAGTAAGAGCCTATCCGAAAACCCCAGCCAGTTTCATCGTGATCCAGGCACAGGCGAGATGGAGCATTGCCTCGTAGTTCTGCTCGCGCTTCTCCCAGCGGACGAGGAGCCGGCGGAATCGGTTCATCCACG
>VGRF01000058.1 GCA_016875395.1 Deltaproteobacteria bacterium
CGGCGCGCGCTCGAGGCCACCCGCCTCGCCGCTCACGCGGAGCGACCCGCGCGCACGCTCTCGGTGGGGGAGCAGCAGCGCGTCGCGTTGGCAGCCGCCTGGGCGCGCGAGCCGGAGCTGCTGCTACTCGACGAGCCCGCGGCGGCGCTCGACCCCGGCGCGACGCGCGAGCTCGAGCGCGCGATCGGTGCGATCCGCGACGCGGGCGTGAAAGTGGCGATGAGCACCCACGATCTCGCGCAGGCGAGGCGCCTCGCGAGCGAGGTGCTGTTCGTGCACGAGGGGCGGCTGCTCGAGCAAACCCCCGCGGCGGAGTTCTTCAGATCGCCGGGCAGCGAGGAAGCGAGGCGCTTCCTCGCGGGCGAGCTACTGGCGTGAGCCGGCTCTACTCGAGAAAGAACACCTGTTCGCCACCGACCTTGAAGGCCGCGATCGCCGACCGGCCGGCCGCGCCGGTCAGCCAATCCGCGAGCTTCTGGCCGAGGTCAGCCTTAACGCCGGGATGCTTCGCGGGGTCGACCACCATCACGCTGTAGCGGTTCAGCAGGCGCGCATCGCCGCTCACCATCTCGACGAGGCCGCGGCGATTGGAGAGCGCGAGCCACGTCGAGCGATCGGTCAATGTGTAGGCCTGCAGCTCGCCGGCCATACCGAGCGTCGTCGCCATGCCGCCGCCCGCTTCGATGTACCAGCGGCCCGAGGCCGGCTTCGGATCGCGCGCCGCGGCCGCCCAGTAGCGCAGCTCCGCCTTGTGCGTCCCGGAGTCATCGCCGCGCGAGATGAACTTCGCGCCTCGATCCGCGATGCGTGCGAACGCCGCCACGACATTCGCGCCCTTCGCGCCTGCCGGATCCGACTTGGGGCCGACGATCAGGAAGTCGTTGTACATCACGGCGCGCCGCTCGCGCGCGTGCCCTTCCGCGACGAATGCATCCTCCGCCGCGCGATCGTGAACGAGCACGACGTCCGCATCCCCCGCGCGGCCGATCTCCAGCGCCCTCCCGGTCCCCACGGACACGACCCGCACTTCGATCCCGCTCTGCGCGGTGAACTTCGGGAGGATCGCGTCGAGCAGGCCCGAGTCCTGCGTCGACGTGGTCGTCGCGAGTGTGATGAACGGCTTCTCTTCGGAGAACGCCGAGCTCGCTACCAGCGAGAGCGCGGCCGACAGAACGAGTGCGATTCGCTTCGGCATTTCCATCCCCTCAGAACTTCACGATCACGTCGGAGCGCAGGCGCAGCCGATCGGCCGCGCTCACCGAAGTCGCGAACGGGATGCCCGTCTCGAGCTCGTCGCTCAGGAACAGCTCGAGCGAGAGCTCGGTGTTCGGGAACACGTGGCGCGAGCCGTAGAACGCCCAGCCCTCGCGGTTGGTGAAGCCGTCGAGCACGTCGCTGTCCGTGTAGAGCGCGGGGCCGAAGTCGGCTTCGAGCGCGTAGTAACCCACGCCGAGCAGAACGGTCTGCTTCGGATCGCCGAGCTCGAGCGCGAGCCCCCAGCCGAGATCCTGCTTGCCCTCGCCCGCGATGCTCGCGGCGTCGAGATTCTTCGCGAGGTGCGCATGCAGCAGCACGGGCCACTTCGGCATGAGTGCAACGCGCGCGAACAGGCTCGACTCGAGCTGGTCGAAGCTGCCGTCCGAGTCGTTACTGAGGGCGACGTTGCCGAACGCCGCCTGGCGCGTGAAGAAGCCCGCGTTCAGCGAGCCGTAGCTGAGCCACGTGACGCGCCCGCCGAGCGCGAGCTGCTCGCTGGCCTGGAGCGTCGCGCCGCCCTGGAGCCCGAAGAAGTGCGGGTCCTTGGTGAAGCGCGACTCCTCGATCAGGAAGTAGCCCGCGCTCGCGAACAGCCCGAGCTTCGGCGTCGCCTGCAGCGAGCTGCGCACCGAAAGCCCCTCGAGCGAGTAGTCCGGATCCCACGTCATGTAGTCCTTGCCGTTCTTCCACAGGAACGGATTCGACTGCTTGCCGAACACCACCGTGGTCGGCGCCGCGTCGATCGGCAGCTTCAGCTGCAGCCACGCCTCGTCGAGCTCGAAGCGGTCGCGGTCGAAGTCGACGCCCGCGCCGAGCGAGCGATTCGTGCTGCGATTCTCGGTCTCACCCGACGCGAGCCGGAAGCCCGCGGTGAGCCACTCGTTCACGGGCACCACCGCTCCGATGCGCAGCCGGTAGCGCGTGCGATGGCGGTCGTTCGGGTCGCCGCCGAGCTCGTCCTCGTCGAACCAATAGCTCTCGAGGCGCCCGCGGAAGTCGCCCGTGAGCACGATCTTGCTCAGCAGCGAGGACTGCTTCGCTTCGTAGGCCTCGTTCTTGCCGACGAGCTCCGCGTACTTCGCCTCGTCGACGATGCCGCGCTCCTTCAGGATCGCGAGCACTTCCTGGATCACGGCCTCGTCGGCTGCCGTCGCGGGCAGCGTCGCGAGCGAGAGAAGCGCGCAGGCGAGCGCCGCGCGCAGCGATCGAAGTCGCATCGGGAATCTCCTGACCGCGCCGCGCGGTCGCTATTCCCGAACGAATATCGCGATCCTCAGCGCTTCGCTCGCCTCGCGCGCGCCTTCTTCCTCGCGGGCGCGCTCGCGAGCTCCGCCGCGAGCGCCGCCAGATCCGGCGCGATGGCCGAGTTCGCCGCCTGCTCCATCGCGCGAAAGCGTGCGACGAGCTGCCGCCCGAACGGAGTGAGCACCGCTCCACCACCGTCCGCACCGCCGGCGCCCGTGGCGACCACGCCGCCGCGGAAACAGCGATTCATGTCGTCGACGAGCATCCAGGCGTGGCGGTAGGCCATGCCAATCGCGCGCGCCGCCGCCGAGATCGAGCCTTCGGCGTCGACGGCTTCGAGCAGCGCGACTTTGCCGGGCCCGAGCGAGTGATCGCCCGGTGCGTGGATGTGAAGGCGCACGCGGAAGCTCATCGCTTGCGAGACCCGTAGTCGCCGAACGGGTCGTCGCGCTCTCGCACCGCCTCGCGGAAGCCAACGGCCTGCGCGCGCGCGACGAAGTCGAGGCCTTCCTGCGTGTGGCGCGCGATGCCGTCGAAGAGCGTGCCCAACAAGCGCGAGTGCGCGAGGCCCATGCTCTCCGCAGTTTGGTTGCAGAGCAGCTTCAGCATCACGAGCTGATTGGTCGGAACGCGCGCCATGCGCTCGGCGAGCGCAGTCGCGTGCGCGAGCAAACTCTTCGCCGGCACCGTCTCGAGGATCATCCCGATCTCGGCGGCCCGCTTCGCCGGGATCTCGTCGCCGGTGAGCATGTATCGCTTCGCCTTCTCGAGGCCCATCCGATAGACCCACATCGCGGTCGTGGGCGTGCCCCACACGCGGCTCGGCGGGTAGCCGAAGCGCGCATCGTCCGCGGCCACGATCAGATCCGCGCACAGCACGAGGTCGGTGCCGCCGCCGATGCACCAGCCCTGCACCGCCGCGATCGTGGGCTTCTTCGCGTACCAGAGCTTCATGTACGTCGCGACGTACTCGCCCATCATTCTGAGATCGGCGACCGAATCCCATGCCTTCGCGCGTTTCGCACGATCCGCGTTGTCCGGCTGCCACGGCGCGGACCCCAACTCCTGCGCCGAGGGCGCGTCGGTCTCTGCGGCCTGCGCGCGCGTCGACCAATCGAGCCCGTAGCCGGCGCAGAACGCGGGGCCCTCGGCGCGCAGCACGATCACCCGCACGTCGCGCGCGGCGTCGGCCGCGTCGATCGCGTGCGCGAGCTCGTCGCGCAGGCGCGGCGTGATCGTGTTGTAGGCGTCGGCGCGAGAGAGAACGATGTGGCGCACGCCGTTCGCGGTCTCGCTGCGCAGTGCGCTGTAACGCATTCGAGGCGAGCTGACCGCGGCCCTTCGCGCGGCCTTCCTCTTCGCGGATTTCGTGCGTGCGCTCACCGCAAGAATCTCGCCGGATCGCGCGCGATGTCCTTGGTCATGTTCTTGTGGTGCGCTTCGAGCGTGCCGCCGCCGATCTCGATCAGCTTCGCGTCGCGCCAGAGCCGCTCGACCACGTTCTCGCCCATGTAGCCGTAGCCCCCTAACACCTGGATCGCGGCGTCGGCGGCGCGCTTCGCGGCCTGCGAGGCGAACAGCTTCGCGGCGTCGGCGGCGACGCGCTGGCCCGTCGCGGCGAGGTCGATCTTGCGCGCGACGTCGTAGGTGAGCGCGCGCGCGGCCGAGAACTCGGCGTAAGTCTCGGCGATGTAGCGCTGGATCTGGCCGTGCTCGCGAATCGGCACGCCGAAGCTCTGGCGCTGGTTCGCCCAGTCGATCATCACGCGCAGCGAGCGCTTCGCGATGCCGAGCGACATGCCCGCGAGCGTGAGCCGCTCGACATCGAGGTTGCGCATCATCTGCAGCGCGCCCTGCCCCTCTTCGCCGAGGCGATTCGCGAGCGGCACGCGCACGCCCTGGAACACGAGCTCGCCGGTGAACGAGGCGCGGCAGCCGAGCTTGTCCTTCCACTTCTGGCCTAGCTCGAAGCCAGGCATGCCCTTCTCGACGAGGAACGCGGTGAGCGTGCGCTCGCCGGTCGCGGCGTAGACGACGAACGCATCGCCGAGCGTGTGCTCGTCGTAGCCGCTGTTGGTGATGAAGGTCTTCGTGCCGTCGATCACGTAGGCGTCGCCATCGCGGCGCGCGCGCGTCTTCATCGCGATCACGTCCGTGCCCACCTGCGGCTCGGTCATGCACAGCCCGCACAAGATCTCGCCCGTCGCCGCGCGCGGCAGGATCCGCTTCTTCTGCGCGGCGTCGCCGTTCACCGCGAGGTTCTGGGCGAACAGCACCGAATGCGCGAGCACCGCGAGCGCGAAGCCGGGGTCGCTCGTGCACAGCTCTTCGTAGAGCAGCACCGCCGCCGCGGCGTCGAGGCCCGCGCCGCCGTACTCGGCGGGCAGCGTCACCCCTAACAAGCCGAGCTCGCCAGCGCGCTTGAACAGCGCGAGGTTGAACTTCTCCGCGCGGTCGTGCGCGGCGGCCTGCGGCTCGACCTCGCGCGTGACGAACTCCGCGAGGGTTTCGCGAAAGAGCGCGTGCTCGGAGGTGGGGTTCGAGAGATCGAACGTGCGCCAATCGAAGTCACTCATGCACCCAGGTTATTCCCGGGCGAGAGCGGACGCGATGACGCGCTCGCGAATACGGCTACGCGGCGGCGAGATGCTGCTCGACGAACGAGCGAATCGCGTTGCGCGAGGCGGCAGGCGTCGACTGGAACACGAGGCCGAAGTCGGGGATCAGCTGATACGAGGCCTCGGCGCGCGTCTCGATGCGGCCGGCGCGCGGCAGCTCGAACGAGATCTCGAGCGAGGTGCCGAGAGGCAGCGGCTCGGGCGTGCGCAGCAGGCAGCCGTTCTCGCTGAGCGAGAGCACCGAGCCGATCCACTCGCGGTCGGCGCCGCGCATGCGCGCGGGCAGGTTTGTGGGAACGCGCAGGGCGCCGCGCGGCATCGGCTCGAGCACCTGCTGCAGCAGGCGGTAGAGCTCGTGCAGACCGGCGGGCTGCGGGATCGCGCCGATCACGCGCCGGTCGTCGGTCGCGCGCGGCTCGCGGCCGGTCAGCAGAAGAATCGGTAGGCGCTCGAACGGCGCCTCCTCCGGGAGGCTCCCAAGCATGCGGTCGTCGACGAGGCACAGCGCCGGCTCGCGCTTCGAGAGCGGGGGCGAGGCCTGCCACTCGTCGAGCGGCACGATCGAGTAGCCCATGCGGCCGAGGATCGCGCGCGAGAGCGGAATGAACGCCGTGGGACGCGCCAGCGACAGGATCAGGCGGCGCTTCTCTTCGGGAGTCTCGGCGTGGTGCTGCATGCCGGGTTGCATCGGCAGCCGCGTGACGCGAATTGAGGCATACGCGAGGGGCACGCAGGCGACGCGCAACCTCGGGGCTTCGCTCTCGCGAGCCAATCCTTAGAGTGCTTCGCATGGAGCCAGATCTCGCCCGCTGGTTGATTGCGCAGCGCACTGCGATCGAGCGCGATGCCGGCGCGCTCGATGCCGCGAGCGCGGAGGCCGAGGCGCTGCGCCGCTTCCGCTCGTTCGCGGTGCTCGCGCTCGCGCGGGGAGCGGCGACTCCGTCTCTCGAGGGCCTGCGCGCGCCGCTGCGGCGGACCGCGCGCGCTCGATGCGTGGATCGCGGCGGTGGCGAGGCTCGCGCCGCTAGAGCTGAAGGCGCAGGCCGCGCTCGCGCCCCTGCGTGCGCAGTTCGTCGCCGCGCTCGCGGCGAGTCAGCCCGCGC
>VGRF01000059.1 GCA_016875395.1 Deltaproteobacteria bacterium
CGACGCCGCGCTCGCGCGCGAACTGGCTGCGCTCGCGGGGGGCGGCGCGGACCTCGCGCGCCGCGCGCAGCAGCTCGCGGACGCGGGCGACCACCGCCTCGCGTGTCATCTGATCGAGCTCGCGACGACCGCTGAGCCCGAGAGCGCGGCGCTCCACGCCACGCGCGCAGCGATCTATCAGGCGCGCCGCGAGCGCGAGACCTCGCTGATGGCGAAGGGCATCTACGGCGCCGCGGCGAGCGAGTCGCTCGCGAAGGCGGGCATCGAGGATCCGCATGGCAGTCGCTGAGCGCGCGTGCGTGTTTGGGCTGGTGGCTGTTCTTGCGCTGATGGCGTGTCGCTCGCGAGTTCCCTCGGACGCGGAAGTTGAAGCGTTGGGTGCGGCGATCAGCGAGGCGATCTCGAACGGGAACTACGCGCGTGCGCTCGATCTGCAGAAAAGCGCACGGATTCCTCACGACGATGAGTGGCGGTGGGCGATTGCGATCACTCAACTCGAGTGGATCGGCGATGACCGGGCGGTCGCGCGCGCGCCGTTTCAACTCCCCGAGGTCATGGCGGAGATCCGTTCGCTCGCCGGCCGCGGGATGCCGCAGGCAGCCTCGGTTCTGCGTGAGGGTTACCAGTGGGGACGCTTCGGGTTGCCGCAGTCTCCCGCGCTGGAGCACTGCTGGAGCAGAGTCGAGAGCGCAGAAGCTCAACCACCGCAGTGCGAGCAATTGGAGCGCGACACGATTGGTGCTTCCATGCGCCCATCAACCGAGGAGTCTCCATGAAGTTCGCGCTGCTGTTCGCCAACACCGGTCCGTTCGGCCTGCCCGATCGCCTCGCGCACATGGCGCAGAAGGCGGAGGAGGTCGGCTTCGAGTCGCTTTGGACCGTCGAGCACGTGGTCGTGCCGAAGGGCTACGGCTCGCAGTACCCGTACTCGCGCGACGGCAAGATGCCGGGGCCGGAGAACTCGCCGATCCCGGACCCGCTGATCTGGATGACGTACGCCGCCGCGGTGACGAAGAAGATCAAGGTCGCGACGGGCGTGCTGATTCTTCCGCAGCGCCACCCCTTCTACGTGGCGAAGGAAGTCGCGACGCTCGACGTGCTCTCCGGTGGGCGCGCGATTCTCGGCGTCGGCATCGGCTGGCTCGAAGAAGAGTTCCGCGGCGTCGGCGTGCCGTTCAAGGAGCGCGCCTCGCGAACGGAGGAGTCGATTCAGGCGCTGCGCTCGCTGTGGGGCGAGCAGCCGAGCGAGTTCGCGGGCAAGCACTATCGCTGGAACGCAGTCGAGTCGAACCCGAAGCCGGTGCAGAAGCCGGGCGTGCCGATTCACGTCGGCGGTCACGTCGAGGGCGCGGCCAAGCGCGCGGCGCGCTACGGCGACGGCTTCTTCCCCGCGCGCGTCGACGTGCTGATTCCTCTGCTCGACGCGCTCAAGAAAGAGTGCGCCGCGATCGGCCGCGATCCGGGCACGATCGAGATCACGTGCGGCTCGCGCCCGACCCTCGACGAGGTGAAGCGCCTCGAAGATCTCGGCGTGGCGCGCTTCACGCTCTCGCCGCCGGGCTACTCGAAGGACGACCTCGAGCGCGGCCTCGAGAAGTTCGGCAGCGAGTTGATCGCGAAAAGCTGAGCGCGGGCGCTACGCGCTCGAGGGTTGTGCGCCGCCGCGCGTTCCTCGCAGCGCAAACGGAATCGCTGCGATGAGCAGCAGCGCGCTCACGAGCATCGGCGCGCCGGCGTAGCGCGCGTCGATGCTCACGCCGAGCGCGAACGCGCCGTTGAAGAGCCCTGGTGTGAGCACCTGGCACGCGGCGCGCACGCTCGCGAGCGCGCCTTGGAGCTGACCTTGCTCGCTCGCGCTGACCGTGCGCGAGAGGAACGACTGGAACGCGGCGCTCCACACGCTCCAGAACCCGCCGCACACGATCGCGGCGAACACGACCCACTCGGCCCACGCCGTGGCGTAGAGCGTGAACGCGCTGAGGCCCGCGCCGACGCCGAAGTAGAGCGCGCGGCGCTCGCCGAGCGTGCGCACGAGCCAGCCGATCGCGCCGGCTTGCACGACGACGCTCACCGCGCCGACGGCCACGAGCGCCCAACTCACCATCTCCTGGTCCCAGCCGAAGCGCGCGTTGGCGTACAGGAAGAACGTGTGCGGGAGCGAGTCGTGCGCGAGGTAGCTGAGCACCGCGATGCCGATCAGCGACCACGCGGCGGGGTAGCGGCGGATCATCAGCGCGGAGCCGACGGGGTTGGCCTTGCGCCACGAAAACGCCGCGCGCTTCTCGGGCGCAAGCGACTCGGGAAGCACGACCAGGCCCCACACGAACGCGGCAAGGGTGAGTGCGCCAGCGATCCAGAACGGCAGGCGCGGATCGATCGCGCCCGCTTGGCCACCGATGAACGGTCCGGCCACGAAGCCGAAGCCGAAGGCGGCGCCGAGCATCCCGAACGCCTGCGCGCGCTGCTCGGGCGCGGTCACGTCCGCGATGTAGGCGGAGGGCACGCTGATCGAGGCCGAGCAGAAGCCCGCGATCACGCGCCCGGCGAGGAGCCACCAAAGGTTCGGCGCGAGCGCGATCAGCGCGTAGTCGAGGCTGAGCCCGAGTGCGGAGAGCAGGATCACGGGCCTGCGCCCGAAGCGATCGGAGAGCGCGCCGAGCACGGGCGCGAAGAAGAACTGGATCACCGCGAAGCTGGTGCCGAACACGCTCTGCCACCACGCGGCGTTCTGCGAGTCGCCGCCGCTGAAGTCGAGCACCAGCCGCGGGAGGACCGGGATCACGACGCCGAACGCGAGCATGTCGAGCGCCACGACCACGAACACGAACGCCAGTGCAGCGGGGCGCGCCGCCATGGAGCCTCCTTCGGCTGCGGCATCGTACGCCGGCAAGGGCGCGGTGCTTGGACAAATCCGGCGCGCGCAGGGAGGCGCACATGACGAGGCTCGATGGGAAGATCGCACTTGTTACGGGCGCGGCGCGCGGCACGGGCGAGGAGACCGCGCGGCTCTTCGTCGAGCGCGGAGCGCGCGTGCTGCTGACGGACGTGCTCGACGAGCGCGGCGCGAAGCTGGCGGCGGAGCTGGGCGCGAGCGCTGCCTACCAGCGCCTCGACGTGCGCGACCCCGCGCACTGGGCGAGCGCCGTGGCGGAGACGAAGCGCCGCTTCGGTGCGCCGAACGTGCTCGTGAACAACGCCGCGATCCTCACCGTGGCGGCGATCGACGAGACGCCGCCCGAGCGCGCGCGGGAGATCTTCGACGTGAATCTGTTGGGCCCGCTGCTCGGAATCCAGGCCGTGCTGCCCGACATGCGCGCGAACGGCGGCGGCTCGATCGTGAACGTTGCGTCCATCGACGCGCTCGAAGGCGAAGTCGGCGTCGCGGCGTACGGGGCGAGCAAGTGGGGCCTGCGCGGGCTCACCAAGTGCGCGGGCCTCGAGCTCGCGCATCTCGGCATTCGCGTGAACACGGTGTGCCCCGCTGGCGGCGGGAAGGAGATGAGCGCGCCGTGGTACGCGAAGCTCGCGGAGGAGATCCGCAGCGGGAAGCGCAAGGTGGACATGTCGGGTCAGCCGAAGCAGCCGCTCGGGCGCGAGCTCACGCTGCGCGAGATCGCGCTCGCGATCGCGTGGCTCGCGAGCGACGAGTCGAGCTTCTGCAACGCGATGGATCTCGCCGTCGACGGCGGCTTCACCGCGGGCCACATCTTCCCCGGCGCGCCGCGCCCGGGGAAGTGAGCGCGGGTTAGGCTCGCGCGCGTGATGTCGCTCTTGGCGCCGCTCCGCCGCTCGCTGCTCATCCTCGTCGCGCTGGCCGCCTGCGCGGGCGCCGCGCAGGGCGAAGCGCCTCCGGCGCTGCGCTTCCTGCGCGACGGCGCAGAGGTCGCAAAGCTCTCGCTGCCCGCGCTGCTCGAGTGCTGCTCGCCGCGCGAGGTGCGCGTCGACGATCCGTACTACGGCGGCCCGAAGCGCTTCCGCGCGCTGCCGCTGGCACTCGTCCTCGCGCGCGGCTTCGGCGACACCGAGCACGACGCGTTCGCGCGCTCCGAGTTGCTGCTGCGCGCGCGCGACGGCTACACGCGCACCGCGAGCGGCGAGCAGCTGTTAGGGGAGGGCGCGTTCCTCGCCTTCGCGGACGCGGAGCATCCCGGCGGCGCGTTCTTCCCGATCGACCGCCGCCAAGTCGATCCCGCCCCGTTCTATCTCGTGTGGCAGGGCGAGGGGCGCAGCGACACCACGCTCTGGCCGTGGCCGTATCAGCTCGCCGAGATCGAGGTGGTCGACTTCGCGCGCGCATTCCCGCACGTCGTGCCCCAGGGCGCCGCGCCCGATTCCGCCGCGCAGCGCGGCTTCGCGCTGTTCCGCGCGAGCTGCATCGCGTGCCACGCGATCAACGGCGAGGGCGGCACCGTGGGGCCCGAGCTGAACGTGCCGCGCAGCATCGTCGAGTACCGCGACGCCGAGCAGCTGAAAGCGTTCATCCGCGACCCGCGCAGCTTCCGCTACACGAGCATGCCCGCGCACCCGCACTTCCGCGACGCGGACCTCGACGCGCTGATCGCCTACTTCACGCACATGAGCGCGCACAAGCGGGATCCCGGTGCGGGGCCTGGGCATTAGAACCCATCTCAGAATTCCGGACCGAGCCCGGCGCGCGGATTTGGCCGGCTGGCGAGGCGCGCGAGCGAAGGCGTATCTGTCGATACTCCGAGCGAAGCGCAACGAAGCCAGGCGGACAAAGACGCGCGCCCGGCGACGGGAGGAATTCTGAGATGGGTTCCAACGAGGAGTCGCCGTGATCGACCTCTACACCGCGTCCACGCCGAACGGCTGGAAAGTCTCGATCGCGCTGGAAGAGCTCGGCATCCCGTATCGCGTCACGGCGATCGATCTCGCGAAGAACGTGCAGAAGGAGCCGTGGTTTCTCGCGATCAATCCCAACGGGCGCGTGCCCGCGATCGTCGACCGCGCGAACGGAGACTTCGCGGTGTTCGAGAGCGGCGCGATCCTGCTCTACCTGTGCGATCAGTTCGACACGCGCGGCCGCCTGCTTCCGCGCGAGGCGAAGGCGCGCTCGCGAGTCGAGCAGTGGCTGATGTTCCAGATGAGCGGCGTCGGCCCGATGCAAGGGCAGGCCAACGTCTTTCACCGCTACTTCCCCGAGCGGCTGCCGAGCGTGATCGCGCGCTACCAGAACGAGACGCGGCGCCTCTACGGCGTGCTGGACGCGCAGCTTGCGCGCGCGCCGTATCTCGCGGGCGACTACTCGATCGCGGACATCGCGAGCTTCGGGTGGCTCTCGATCCACGCCTGGGCGGGTATCTCGCTCGACGGGCTGCCGCACTTGCAGCGCTGGATGAGCGACCTCGGCGCGCGGCCCGCCGTGCAGCGCGGCATCGCGGTTCCGCAGCCGCTCGTGCTGCCGAAGGACGACCGCGTGACGGAGGAGCTCGCGGAGACCGCGCGCAACATCATCCAGCGCTGAGCCGAGCTGTTAGGCGCGCGCCCTCGCGAGCTCGAGCAGCTGATCCTCCCAGCCCCAGTCGAACTTCAGCGTCTCGTGCAGGCCCTGCTGCCGGAACCACGCGTAGGTGTGCTCGACGGCGCTCGGGAAGGTGAGCTCGGGCCGCCAGCCCACGTCTTCGCGCAGGCGGTCGATCCCGAACACGATGTTGCGGTTCCAGTGATGGATGTGCGGCGCGATGCGCTGCACGAGCATCGTGAGCTGGAAGCGCTGATTGATCAGTTGGCTCGTCTGCGTCGCGCTGCGGATGTCGACCTTCGCGTTCGCCTGCCCGCGCGCGAGCGAGGCGCGTCCGGCGTAGAGGTCGTCCATCAGCGCTGCCGGTACGTGCACCTTGTTGGGCGTCACGCCCACGACCGCGGCGAACGTGTCGACGTAGCCGTTCGCGCTGAACGCGTCGGCGCCGGTGAGGTTGTATCGCTTGCCGAGCGTCGCGTTCTTGCCGCCGAGCATGCGCAGCGCGCGCG
>VGRF01000060.1 GCA_016875395.1 Deltaproteobacteria bacterium
TCGCAGGGCGGGGGGCGCGGCGTCCCGTCGCCGCACCCGGATCGGCTTGATTTCCCCGCCTATAGGCGACGAAACGGTCCGGCGGTGCTGGATTTGTCATAACGTTCGTTCGCGACCCAGCGGGAAATCGCGCTTGTTCTTCCTATCCCCTCGAGGAAGTGTTTGCCGTTGCTCTGCAAGTCGGGCAGTGCTTCGTGCGCAGCCATACGCGTCAGCGATTCCTCCGGGGCTCCCACCGCGCGGCGCCGATCTTCCGCGCGGAGTGCTGTGCGATCACTTCTTCAGGAAACCCACGACCTCGCTCACCACGCGCTCGATCTGCGCGTCGGTCAGCTCCGGAAAAATCGGTAGCGCGAGCGTCTCGAGCGCTGCAGCTTCGCTCACCGGCAGCTCGCCGGCCTGATAGCCGTGCGCTGCGAAGCAAGGTTGCAGGTGCAGCGGTTTGGGGTAGTAGATGCTGGCGCCGATCCCCGACGCGCCAAGGTGTTCCTTCAGCGCATCGCGCTTGGCGGCTGGCACGCGCACGACGTATTGGTTCCACACGTGGCGCGCGGGCTCCGTTGGCGGACGCGGGATGCGCAACGCGAGGCCACCGGCCGCGAGCGGCACGCTCGAGTCCGCAGCGCCTTCGCTCGCGAACAGCGCCGCGTAGTGGGAGGCCGCGCGAGCGCGTTCGGTGTTCCACGCGTCGAGGTGCGGGAGCTTCACGCGCAACACGGCCGCCTGCAGCGTGTCGAGGCGCGAGTTCATGCCCACTTCGTCGTGGAAGTACTTCTGCGCGGCCCCGTGCGCCCGAAGGCGGCGCAGGTGCTCGGCCTGTTTCGGGTCGCCAGTCGTCAGGGCACCGCCGTCTCCGTAGCAACCGAGATTCTTGCTCGGGAAGAAGCTGAAGCACGCGAGGCCTGCGCAGCCCAGCTTGCAGCCCCGAGCGTCGATCGCGCCAATCGCCTGCGCGGCGTCGTGCACGATCGCTGCGCCTCGCGCACGGATCGCGTCGTCGAGCTCGGGCTCGCAGGCTTGACCGAAGAGATGCACGGGGATTACTGCCTTGACCTTCGGTCGGCTCAGCAACGCGCGCTCGAGAGTCTCGAGGCTCATGTTGTAGGTGGAGGGATCGACGTCTGTGAACACGATCCGAAGGCCCAAGCGCGCGATCGCACCCGCCGTCGCGAAGAACGTGTAGGTTGGGCACGCCACCGCGTCGCCCGGCCGCAGCCCGAGCTCCATCAACGCGAGGATCAGCGCATCGCTTCCGCTCGCGCACGCCACCGCGTACCGCGCGTCGCAGTATTCAGCGAGCTCGCGCTCGAACATGCCGACCTCTGGGCCGAGAATGAACTTCTGCTCTTCGAGCACCTTGTTCATCGCGGCGGCGAGCTCGTGCTGCAGTGTCTCGTACTGCGGCGTCAGGTCGAGCTGTGGAATCGGTACGGGCTTCATCGGGGTTCCGGCCTCTCCTGTCTGAACTTTGCGCGGCTCAGCCGTTGGTGGCGCTCACTGATTCTCGTGCACGACGTCGAGGTCGTCGGCGAGCAGGCGGTAGACGTTCGCGCAGCGGGGGCACGTCACGTCCCCGCGGCCCCTGGGCAGCGTCTCGCCGCAGCGGCACGCCCAGCCGATGCGCTTCGCCGGCGTGCCGACCATGAGCGCGTAGGGCCGGACGTCGCGGTTCACGACGGCGCCAGCACCGATGAACGCGTACTCGCCAATGATCCGACCGCACACAATCGTGGCGTTTGCTCCGAGCGTCGCGCCGCGCTTCACCAGCGTGGCCGCGTACTCGTCTTTGCGTGAGATCTCAGCGCGGGGATGCAGCACGTTCGTGAACACGATCGAGGGCCCACAAAAGACGAAGTCCTGGAGTGTGACGCCGGTGTAGAGCGAGACGTTGTTCTGGATCTTGCAGCCGTCGCCAATCGCCACGCCGCTGGCGACCATCACGTTCTGCCCGAGCGAGCAGTTCTTGCCAATGCGGGCGTTTGCGAGCACGTGGCCAAAGTGCCAGATGCGAGTGCCGGCGCCAATCTCGCAGGGTAGGTCGACCGAGACGCTCTCGTGCAGGAAGACGCCCGGGAATTTTTCCGCCAGCGGGTGCACGGCGCTCCGTCCCTCTCTCTCGCAGAAGTCTCCGCCCTCCGACCGCGCGCGTCGTCGACGATAGCGATCTTGACTCCGCGAGCACGGAGTTCGACCCGATGGAAGCGTGCTTGGGCTCGAGGAGATTCGTGCCCGCGCTCGTGCCGATTCCCGCTTAGTTCGCCAAGATCCATCAGCCGGCGCTTGGTGGCCAGGCGAACCGAGGCGGACGCGATGAGCGGTGTGGCAGTCGTAGGGGTCGGTTATTGGGGGAAGAACCTCGCGCGCAACTTTGCGCAGCTGGGTGCACTGCACACCCTGTGCGATGGTCACGGCCCGACACTCGAGAGAATCGCAGCGCAGCACAAGCCGGTGCGCGCCACGCGCAGCTACGAAGAAGTGCTCTCAGATCCCGCGATCGAGGGCGTCGTGCTCGCGACCCCTGCTGCCCTGCACTTCGAGCACGCGCGCGCAGCGCTCGCCGCCGGCAAGGACGTATTCGTCGAAAAGCCGCTCGCGTTGCACGAGGCGGACGGCGAAGTGCTACTCGAGCTCGCCCGCGAGCGCGGCCGGATTCTGATGGTCGGCCACGTGCTCGAATACCACCCGGCCGTGCGGCTGCTGACTGACCTCGTCGAGCGCGGCGAGCTGGGCTCCTTGCGATACGTGTACTCGAACCGGCTGAACCTGGGAAAGGTGCGTACGGAGGAGAACATCCTCTGGAGCTTCGCGCCGCACGACATCTCGATCATTCTGTCGCTCGTGGGAACCGATCCAGAAGTCGTGAGCGCCTCTGGCGGCGAATACCTGACACGAGGTGTCCCCGACGTCACGGTGTCCAACCTCGCGTTCCCGGGAGGCGTGCGCGCTCACATCTTCGTTTCGTGGTTGCACCCGAACAAGGAGCAACGCCTCGTGGTGATCGGCGACAAGAAGATGGCCGTCTTCGATGACACCGCGCGGGAGGGAAAGCTGAAGCTCTACGACAAGGGCATCGAGCAGCGCAGTGGCGTGCTCGTGCCGCGCCAGACGGCGGAGACGACGCTCTTCTTCGGCGAGACGGAGCCGCTGCGCCTCGAATGCGAGGCCTTTCTCGCCGCGATCGCCGACCGCAAGCCGCCGCGCACCGATGGGGCGAACGGGTTGCGTGTGCTTCGTGTTCTAGAGGCCTGCCAGGCGTCGCTCGAGAAGGGGGGGGCGCCGGTAAGGCTCAAACGAGAGCTATGAGAGTCGAGAGGGTCATCGGAGCGCACCTGCCCTTCGTGGAAGGCGACTGGGACTCAGCATCGGGCGACCCCACGAATCCGCTTTTCCATCTCCGAGAACAGCAGCGACTGGTCGAACTGGGCCGAAAAGAGTGAGAGCGCGGCCCGACCCATCGCCCGCGCCTGCTCAGGATGCTCCGTGATCCTCAAGAGGCATTTGTAGAAGTCGTCCGGAGTCGAGGGGTCGTATTGGATGCCAATCCCGTGCTCGGCGATCAGCTCCGCACTCTCACCCGAGCACGAGGAGAGCACCGGAAGACCGTACGCGAAGTACTCGAAGAACTTGTTCGGGAGCGACATCGCCGTATTTGGGATGTAGGGCGCGACTGCCGCAACACTGTTGGCGAGCAGCGCGTCGATGCGAGCCATGTCGATCCAGCCGGGGAACAGCATCAGCTCGTTGCCACGCCCAACCAGGGCATCGCGCGCGTCGCCATCTCCCGCAACCACGATCTGGATGTCCCGGCGGCCCTCGCGCCAGAGCCGTCGCGCTGCGGCAAACACGGGCTCGAAGTCGAAGCTCACGCCCAGAGTGCCCACGAACGAGATGACCTTCGCTGCTCGTAGGCCGCGCTCTCTCCACCAATCCATCGCATCCCTGTGCGCTTCCGGCGCGACCACGCTGCGAGTGTAACCGTGGTGGAACACATGATCGCGGCTCTCGTCGAAGGGCCGGCCCGCCAGACTCAGGCCGTACTCGACCTGGAGCCTCGAAACGCCCGTGATGAACGCCGCATCCCGCGCCGCCGCCCGCGCAGCCGAGAACAGCCCGCGAAGCGCGGCGCGTGCAAGTAGCTGGAGCGGGTAGGGCGCGCGCCGCACGAGTTCGTCGGGCCAGTTGTCACGCACATCGAGGATGTACGGAACCCGATGCCGCGCGGCGTAGTCTCGGATCACCTCCGCGTTCTCGATCGTCGGAATCGGGCACAGGATGAAATCGGGTGGCGTTGTCTCGTGCTTCAGGTCGGCCGCTAGGGCGCGCGCGAAAGCTCGGTGGTGCCAAGAGCGCGCGAGCGAGACGTTCGCGGAATACCCCGGCGCGTGCAGAACCTTCAGCGCAACGCCGTTGGTCAGCCGATGCGTGCCGACGCGGGCGACGTGAGCCTTGACCGCATGAGAGAAGTCGCAAGCAAACCACGTGACCTCGTGACCCCGCGCGGCGAGAAACGCACTGAACTGCCCGTACCGCAACAGGCGCTTCCCCGTCTCGAGGGGCAGCGGTTCTCCGATCTCTACGATCCAGATGCGCATGAGTAGAGTGCTCGATGAAATCCGCAGTTGGCAGTTGCTGGGTGTTGGCGCGGATCGGCAATCAAACAGCAGCGCGTTCGGTTACGCCAGCGCTCGGACGAACCAGGGACGAGCGCGGGCGCCACCCCAGAGCTTCCGGGATGAGTTCTGCTGTCGCTCCGTCCAGTCGTCGAACTGCGGTAGTGTCGATCAGTTCTCCGGAGGAAGAGCCAAGCCATGCCGCTGACCTGCTGGCATTTCTCGGACCAACGGTCTCTAGAGAACGGCCCCTGGTTGCTCTGTTGATCGACCTCGCGCGGCAAACTCTGCCGGCGTGAGATTGCCGAGGCTCGAGTGCGGACG
>VGRF01000061.1 GCA_016875395.1 Deltaproteobacteria bacterium
GCGCAGGCGCGCTGCGAGAGGGCGCGCGCGATGGCGGCGCCGCGCTCGTTCGCGAGGTCGAGGGTGGTCGCGATCGTGACGGCGTAGGCGAGCAGGTAGAGCGCGCCGAGGCGGTAGTCGTGCCAGAGCTGATCCCAGGCATAGTCGCGCACGCCCGCGGCGCGCATGCCATCGAGGTAGCGCCGTAACAACTCGCGCTCGTGGGCGCGGCGCACCTCGAGCTGAAGACTCTGCGTGAAGTAGTAAGCGAGATCTTGGCCCGGCGAGGTCTTCGTGATCGACTGCCAATCGACGATCGCGAAGGGCGGTTGCGCGGGCTTCGCAGCGAAGAACATGTTCTCGAGGCGGAAGTCGGCGTGGCCGATCACCTGCGGCCCGCTGCACAGGCGCGTCAGGATCCCGCGCGTGCTCGGCCCGACGCGGTGGCCCCACTGCTTCACGCGCGCCGGGATCAGCGCCGCGAGCTCGTTCTCGAAGCGCGGCCAGCCGAACGCGAAGCCGGCCTCCATCCCCGCGATCTGCGCGTCGTTCCCGTGGCTCGTGATCCACGCGAAACGCGCGTCGCCGGTGCGCCCGAAGCTCCACGCGTGAAACGCGGCCATCGCGTCGACCACGATCTCGGCCTCCGCGAGATCGCTGCCCGCGACCTGGTCGCCGATGCGCCGATCGCCGATGTCCTCCAGCAACAACACGAAGTCCGAGCTCGTCGGAGCGCGGCCGGCGAAGAAGCAGCGCGGATGCGGCAACGGGGTCGCGGCGGCGAGCTCGCTGTAGAAGCGGACCTCGCGGCCGTACATGTCGTAGGTGTCGGCGACTGCGCGGTTCGAGGCGATGGGCGACGGGAACTTCGCGATCAGCGTGCGCGGCACGCTCGCGGCCTCTCCCGCGTACTCGAGCGCGACTCTCGCGACGACGCCGATCAGGCCGCCGCCCGCGCCGAGCGGCTTCGCGTCACAGCGCGCGACGTGCGTCGCCGAGCCGATCGCGCCGCTGCTGCGCAGCGCGTCGGTGAGCCAGGCAGCCGAGAGCGCTTCGGCGCTCTGCGGAAGGCGAGTCAGGTCGATGCCCATGGCCGCATGCAGCCTAGTAGGGCGACTGTCCCCCGTCGACGTTGAAGAACGCGCCGGTGATGCCGCGGCCCGCGTCCGACGCGAGCAGCACGGCGACGGCCGCGATCTGCTCCACGGAGTTCAGCTCGCCGGTGAGCGTCTTCGCCTTGAACACCTTCTCGATCATGTCCTCGTAGCTGAGCCCCATCGCGGCCGCGGTGGTCGGCCCGCCCTGCGTCACGGCGTCGGTGAGCACGAGGCCGGGGCAGATCGCGTTCACCGTGATGCCGAGACGCCCGACTTCTGCAGCGCCGGACTTGGTGAGACCGTGGATGCCGTGCTTCGCCGCCGCGTAGCCCGCCATCCCTGGCACGCCCAGCTTGCCCTCGACGGACGAGATGTTGATCACGCAGCCCGAGTTGTTGGGGATCATGTGCGCGAAGGCGTGCTTCATGCCGTAGAACACGCTCGTGAGATTCCACTGCACGTCGTTCGCCCAGGCTTCGTCGCGGAGCTGCGCGATCGGCGAGGGCTCGGTGATGCCGCCTGCGTTGTTCACCATCACGTCGAGCCGTCCCCAGCGATCCGCCGCCGCATCGACGAGGCGCTTCACGTCCGCGGAGCTGCGCACGTCGCCGGGCACGAAGATCGCGCGGTCGCCCGCGCCGAGCTCTTCGAGCGCGCGCTTGCCCTTCTCGGCGTCGCGCCCGTTCAGCGCCACGCGCGCGCCTTCCGCGAGGAACGCCTCGACGATGCCGCGCCCGATGCTGCGGCTGCCGCCCGTCACCGCTGCGACTCTGCCTGAGAGCTTCACGGGTACTCCGATTCTGCTGCGAGGAAGCGCGTATCATCGCGCGCCTCTCTCGAGTTGGCGCGGAGGATTTCATGGCCGTTCTGTCAGGGCAGGTTGCAGTCGTCACGGGCGCGAGCCGGGGCATCGGGCGCGGCATCGCGCTCGAGCTGGGCGCCGCGGGCGCGACGGTCTACGTCACGGGACGCACGCTGACGCCGGGCTCGGCGCCGCTGCCCGGCACGATCGGCGAGACGGCGGAGCAAGTGACGAAGCTCGGCGGCCGCGGAATCGCGTTGCAGGTCGATCACGCGGACGACGCGCAAGTCGAGGCGCTGTTCGCGCGAGTCGCGCGCGAGCAGGGCGGGCGCCTCGACGTTCTGGTGAACAACGCCTTCAAGGTGCCGGACCCGCCAGTGTGGGGCGGCAGCTTCTGGGAGCACCCCGTCTCGATCTGGGACGACATGGTCGGCGTCGGGCTGCGCGCGCACTACGTCGCGAGCGTGTACGGCGCGCCGATGATGGTGCGCGCGAAGCGAGGTCTGATCGCGAACATCTCCTCGCGCGGCGCCGCCCAGTACGCGATGAGCACGGCGTACGGCGTCGGGAAGTGCGGGCTCGACCGGCTCGCGAAGGACATGGCGCACGAGCTGAAGCCGCACGGCGTGGCGTCGGTGGCGCTGTGGCCGAGCGCGGTGCGCACCGAGTTCGTGCTGGATCAGGCGGCGAAGCGCGACATTCCGATCGACCTGACGAATTCAGAGTCGACGCGCTTCAGCGGCGCTGCGGTGGTGGCGCTTGCGAGCGACCCGCGCGTGATGGAGAAGAGCGGTCGCACCTGGCGCGTGAAGGAGCTCGCGGAGCTGTACGGCTTCAGCGATCCCGACCCGGGGCGCTAGGCGCAGCGCCGCCGACCAGATAACCCGACACGAGCGCGACGAGCTCGGCCTCGAGCTCCGGCGCCTCGAGGATCTCCGGCTGGTGCGCGAGCGCGGCGTCGAGCAGGCCCTGGACGCCGTGCGTCAACACGAAGCTCGTGATTTCGACGCGATCGATGCGTTCGCGCACGAACGCGCCGCGCGCGCGCAGCAAATCCTCGCGCGTCCCGAGGCGGGCGTGTCCCGCTTCGCGCGTACGCGCGGGGCGCAGCGCGCGGCGGATCTCGTCGCGGTGCGCGAGGAAGAACGCGGGCTCGCTCCGCGCGAGGCGCCGGTAGTGCGCGAGCGTGAGTGCGAGGCCCTGCGCGATGCGCTCCGCGACGGGCGCTCTCGTCGTCGCGCTGCGCCACGCGCTCCACTCGCGCTGAAAGCGCGCGACTTCGTCCTCCAGCACGGCGAAGAGCAGCGCGTCGCGGCCCGCGAAGTACTGATACAGCGAGCCCACCGAGACGCCTGCGCGCGCCGCGACGTTCACCGTCGTGAGCGCCTGCGCGCCGCTCTCGGCGAGGGTGATGCGCGCCGCCTCGACGATCGCCTCCACCAGCCTCCGCGAGCGCTCCTGCTTCGGGAGTCGGCGGCGGATCGCGGTGCGCGCGCGGGGCATGGCCGCGAGCAGTAGCACGGCGAACGCAGCAGGCCGCGAACGCGCCGGGCTGGCGCGGTCTGGAAGTCGCCCGCGCAGATCGCGCATCCTGCGCGATCACACGAAGGAGAGCGCATGCCCGACGCGATCGTGGAGCGCGCTGGCCACCTGCTGACGATCACGATGAACCGACCGAAGCGCATGAACGCGCTCTCGGGCGAGATGCTGATTCGCATGTACGACGCGTACGAGCAGGCGTCTCGCGATCCCGAGATCCGCTGCATCCTCGTCACCGGCGCGGGCGGCAACTTCTGCGCCGGCGCCGATCTGCGCGCGATGGCGGGGGACAGCGGCGCCGAGGCCGGCGAGATCGACGTGCAGGCGCGCATGCAGGCCGATCCCGACATCGTCTACAAGGCGCTGTTTCGTCACTACCGCCCGAAGAAGCCGATCATCGCGGCGGTCGAGGGCGTCGCGATCGCGGGGGGCACCGAGATCCTGCAGGCGATGGAGATTCGCGTGGCAGGCGAGAGCGCGCGCTTCGGCGTCTCGGAGGCGCGCTGGTCGCTCTACCCGATGGGCGGCTCCGCGGTGCGCCTTCCGCGTCAGATCCCGTACACGCACGCCGCGGAGATCCTGCTCACCGGCAAGCACCTAACAGCTCGCGAGGCGCTCGCGTGCGGGCTGATCGGTCACGTCGTCGCCGACGGGCAGGCACTCGCGAAAGCGCGCGAGATCGCGGGGGTGATCTGCGCGAACGGGCCGCTCGCGGTGGAGGCGATCACGCGCACGCTGCACGAGTGCGACGGCATGGAGCTCGACGCGGCGCTGCGGCACGAGTGGGACTACGGGCAGGCCGTGTTCCGCAGCGACGACGCGAAAGAGGGGCCGCTCGCGTTCGCGCAGAAGCGCAAGCCGAGCTTCCAGCGCAAGTAGCTGCCGGTACGGCTCGGGGCTCGCTCGCGCTGCGAACGAGCCCCGAGCACGCGGCGAAGTCGCACGCGCTAGAGGTTGCCGACCTCCGCTTCGAGCAAGTGCGCAAAGCGCTCGCGCGCGGCGGCCTTGCGCGTGGGCAGGTGGCCGCTCGGGAAGAGGCCGTCGACGCCCTTGTACTCGCGCAGCACCTGCCGCGCGACGGTGACCTTGTGCACCTCGGTCGGCCCGTCGGCGATGCCCATCACCGCGGCGCCCATCAGCATGCCCGCGAACGGCATCTCGTCCGAGACGCCGAGCGATCCGTGCAGGTGCATCGCGCGGTACACGACATCGTGCAGCACCTTCGGCATCGCGACCTTCACCGCGGCGATGTCCTTCCGCACCTTCTTGTAGTCCTTGTACTTGTCGATCAGCCACGCGGTCCGCAGCACGAGCAGGCGGAACTGCTCGATCTCGATCCAGCTGTCGGCGATTTTCTCCTGCGTCATCTGCAGGTCCGCGAGCTTCCCGCCGCGCACGTCGCGCGAGAGCGCTCGCTCGCACATCAGGTCGA
>VGRF01000062.1 GCA_016875395.1 Deltaproteobacteria bacterium
CGAGCCGACGATCCCGAACACGTGGGTCACGCCCTGCGAAACGAGCGTCTCGACGAACGCCTCGGAAGGGGTCATGCGCTGCTTCGCCATCGGTGCACCTCGCGAAAGGGCGAGCGAGTCTGACACATCGGGGACGCGATCGGACGGAAGCGCGCACCAAATCGATGAGTCGGCGTCTGACGCGAACCCCTCGATTCCGCAGAATCGCTAGCTCCGCGTCAGACGCGAACTCCTCGATTTCGCGGTATCTGCCCGCGCGATGCAACAGGCCCTCGCGGTGCTTAATGCCGGCTCGTCGAGCCTCAAATTCGCGGTGTATCGGCTCGCGCGCGGCGCGGCTCCCGAGCGCGTGCTGCGGGGTGCGATCGAGGGCGTGAGTGGCGCGGATGCGCACGCGCGCGCGCTCGCCGCGTTCGAGCTTCGCCTCGCGAGCGAAGCGCCCACGCTTCACCTCGTCGCCGCGGGGCATCGCGTGGTGCACGGGGGCGCGCGCTTCACGGCGCCCGCGCTCGTCACGGACGCGGTGCTCGCGGAGCTGCGCGCACTCGTGCCGCTCGCGCCGCGACATCAGCCGCACGCGATCGCCGCGATCGAGACGCTGCGCGCGGCGCGGCCCGAGCTTGCGCAGGTTGCGTGCTTCGACACCGCGTTCCACCACACGCTGCCCGAGGTTGCGCGCCGCTTCGCGCTGCCGCAGGCGCTCTACGACGCCGGCATTCGCCGCTACGGCTTCCACGGTCTCTCGCTCGAATCGATCGTCGCGCAGCTCCCCCAACAACTCGATGAACGCGCGGACGGTCGCGTGATCGTGCTCCATCTCGGCAGCGGCGCGAGCGCGACCGCGCTGCGCGGGCGAACGAGCGTCGCTACCAGCATGGGCCTCACGCCGCTCGACGGCCTCGTGATGGGAACGCGCGCCGGCGCGCTCGATCCCGGCGTGCTGCTGCATCTCCTGCGCGACGGCTGGGACGAAGCGCGCCTCGCGCGGCTGCTCTACGACGAGAGCGGCTTGCTGGGTGTGAGCGGCATCTCGCGCGATCTGCGTGCGCTACTCGCGAGCGAGGCGCCCGCCGCGAAGCTCGCCCTCGACCTGTTCGTGGAGAGCATCGTGCGCGAAGTCGGCGGGCAGGCCGTGTTGTTAGGCGGCCTCGACGCGCTCGTGTTCACCGGCGGCATCGGCGAGAACGCCGCCGAAGTGCGCGCGCGTGTGTGCGAGCGTCTCGCGTGGCTCGGTATGGCGCTCGATGCAGAAGCGAATGCGCGTGGCGGGCTGCGCATCACGCGCGAGGGGAGCGCAGTGTCGTGCTGGGTGCTCGCGACGGACGAAGAGGGCGTGATCGCGCGGGCGACGGCGGAGCTGCTGCGCTGATCCCTAGTTCAGTCCGGCCTCGATGGTGCCTACGACCTCAGCGAGCGAGAGCGTGAACCAACCTGCATCTTCGGCATCGAAGGCCTCACGCCAGGCCGCGTATCCATCGGAGAACTGTTCGAGGTTCGGGGTCTCCGAGGTCAGCTCAGTGACGCTTCGAGCGAGAGCTTCCTCGGCGATCGGTGTATGAGCGACCACCGAGCCCACTTCCCCGCCCGCCTTGATCACGAGTCCGGTCAACTTCACGTGAACGATGATGTTGTCTCCGATGGAATCGATCTTTCCGACATGAGCGCGTGAAGCGGTCTCTCCTTCTCGCGTCTTGTACTTCCACACCTGACCCACCGAGAACTGTGTGCTCGTCGCTGTTCGCAGCTCCTCGTCGGCCCAGAGCGCCGTGGAGAACAGGAGGGCCACGACTCCAGCAGCCAAGCGCGTGCGCGCGTTCATCGCGCCGCCTCGAACACCATCGCCCCCCGCGACACCGTCTCCAGCACGCGCAGCTCGAGCAGCTTCTCCCGCCCCAGCTCCACGGGATCGCGCGAGAGCACGACCAGGTCGGCGAGCTTTCCCAGCGTCAGCGTGCCGCGCTCGTTCTCGGCGAAGTACTGGCGCGCGCCGTTCGCGGTGAGCGCGCGCAGCGCCTCTTCGACGCTCACGCGCTGCTCGGCGCCTAACACCTGGCCGCTCCGCGTGAGGCGATTCGTGGTCGCCCACAACAAGCGGATCGCGTCGGGCGGCACGACGGGCGCGTCGTTGTGGATGGTGAACGCGATGCCGCGGTCCTGCGCGGAGCGAGTGGGGCTGATGCGCATCGCGCGCGGCACGCCGAGCACGGAGTCGCGGTGCCAGTCGCCCCAGAAGAACGGGTGCGCGCTGAAGAAGGACGGGATCATG
Source organism: Deltaproteobacteria bacterium (assembly GCA_016875395.1). Classification (NCBI taxonomy): domain Bacteria; kingdom Pseudomonadati; phylum Myxococcota; class Myxococcia; species Deltaproteobacteria bacterium. The sequence continues at coordinate 2,267 of VGRF01000062.1, forward strand.
CCGAGCGCGCGCATGCGATCGAGCTGGTCCTCGCGCAGCGTCTGCGCGTGAATCATCACGGTGCGGTGGTCGCGTTCTGGAGCGAGCGCTGCGGCCTTCGTCACCGCCTCGATCAGCACGTCCTCCGCGGCGTCGCCGTTGGCGTGGGCGATCACGGGAATGCCGGCGGGCAGGAAGCGCGCGAGCGCGGCGTCCACGAATTCGGCAGGGATCATCGGATAGCCGCGGTAGCTCGCGTCCTTTCCGGGCGGCGGCACGTGATACGGCTTTGTTAGGTACGCGGTCTTGCCTTGCGGCGAGCCGTCGAGCACGAGCTTCATGCCGCCCCACGCGACGCGCCCCGAGAACTCGCGTAGCTTCGCCTCGGGCAGCGCCTGACCCTCCGCGCGCACGACGGGGAAGTACACGACGTCGAGCTGCGCGCGGCCCGATGCGGCGAGTCGCTGCAGCGCTGCGATGTCGCCCGCGCCGCTCGCGCCGTCCTGCACGAGCGTGAAGCCGTTCGCGGCGTGAATGCCGAGCGCGCGCTCGAGCTGCTCGACGCTCACCGGCGCGACGAGCGGGCTTTTCCCCAACACCGCGTAGAGCGCCGTCTCCTCGAGCACGCCGTTCGGCTCGTTCGAGCCTTCGCGCCGCCGGATGTGTCCGCCCGGCGGATCGGGCGTCTCGGCCGTAACACCTGCGGCCGCGAGCGCCGCGCTGTTCGCGGCGGCGAGATGACCAGAGACGTGCAGGATCGCGAGCGGCCGGTCGGAGGCGACGGCGTCGAGGTCGTCGCGCGTCGGGTGGCGCTGCTCCGCGAGCAGCGAGTCGTCGTAGCCCCAGCCGAGCGCCCACGCGCCCGGCGCCGGCGACGTTGCGGCGAGATGCGCACGCAGCGTGTCCTGCAGCTCCGCGATGGTTGTTACGGGGCCGACCGGCGGCGACGACACGTTCGCGTGATCGACGAAGCCGGCGAGCATCGCGACGTGGCCGTGCGAGTCGACGAAGCCCGGCAGCAGAGCCCGCTCGCCGAGCTCGACGACGCGCGTATCCGCGCCGACGTGCGAGCGGCACGCATCGTCCGCCGCAACGCACACGATCTTCTCGCCGCTCACGGCCAGCGAGTGCGCGCGCGGCAGCGCGGGATCGAGAGTGAGGATGTGGTCTCCGAGGTAGACGATCGAAGCGGGCTCGAGCGGGGGCCAGATGGGCTCGGTCTTCGAGCCCGATTCGCGCGGCGCCCCTGCGCACGCGAGAGCTGTTAGGGCGAAGGCAAACAGGACGTGCGAGGCGCGGCCGAGCATGGCTTCTCCGATCGCCGCGAGAGTGCCACGGCGCGAGCGATTCAGCGTTCCGAGATCGCGAGAGTTGCGCGCTAGATCCGCGCGCGAAGCGCACGCTCGTGGCGATGAGAGCGCCCCGACTCGGCGTAATCTCCGATTCCATGACGCGCCGCCTCGACCTCATCGCCGGCAACGGCCTCCTGCAGCGCCGCGCGTTCCTCGCCGACGCGCTGCTCGTGCCCGGCGCGTTCGCGGCGATGCGCGCGCGCGGAGAAGGACTCGCGGATGCGCCTTGGTCGCGGCAGCCCGGCGCTCCGCCGCGCGGCTACGGCATGCCCGCGCCGCAGGAGAGCGGCGTCGTGCGCGCGACCTACACGGACACGCCGGGCGTCGCGCCGGGCGCTGCCGTGTCCTTCACGCCGCTCGAGAAGCTGCGCGGGCGCATCACGCCGAACGGTCTGCACTTCGAGCGGCACCACGCGGGCGTTCCCGCC
>VGRF01000063.1 GCA_016875395.1 Deltaproteobacteria bacterium
CCGAAGCGGCGCTCGAGCAGTGCCGGCAGATGCAGCAAGCGTCGAGCGAGCAGCGCGACGCGGCGCGGACGATTCGCAGCGCGATCGACTCGGTGCAGGGCATGACGACGAGCATCCACCGCAACACCGAGAGCCAGAGCGCCGCGAGCGAGTCCGTGTCCGAGGCGGTCGCGCGCATTCTCGACATCGCTCAGCGAAGGGCCGCGGACTAGAACCCGCTCGCGCTAGTCGCGCCGCAGCGCCTCCGCGGCGACACCGAGGCCGGCGTACACGCCGAGGCGCTCGCCGAGCGCTGCGGGCACGATCGCGATGGGCTCGGGCCGCGGCCACGTGTTCGCGCGCACGCGCTGGCGCAGCGGGGCGAAGCAGAGCGCTTCGCCCGCCGCCGCGGCGATCGTGCCGAGCACGAACACCTCGGGCGCGAGCACCGCGGCGAGCCCGCAGATCAGCTGCGCGAGCACCTCGTTGAAGCGCTCCATCTCGCCGAGCGCGAACGCGTCGCCCGCGCGCGCCGCCACGACCACGTGCTCGGGCCGTGGCGAGGCGCCCTCTTTCGCGGCCAGCTTTGCGACCGCGCTGCTCGCCGGCGTCGCGCGCGCGAGCCGCTTCGTCCACGCCGCGCCGCCGATGTACGCCTCCGCACAGCCGCGCAGGCCGCATGCACACGGCTCGCCCTGCCATACCACCGGCACGTGCCCGACCTCGCCCGCGAGGTTCGCGTCGCCGCGGTAGAGGCGGCCGTCGAGGATCAGCCCGCCGCCGAGGCCGGTAGACATCGTGAGATAGACCGCGTGGCGAAAGCCGCGCGCGGCGCCGAAGCGCCACTCGGCGACCGCCGCGGCGTTCGCATCGTTCTCGAGCGCGACGCGCGCGCCGAGCGCCTCCGCGAGCATGTCACGAAGCGGTGCGCCGTCCCAGCCCGGCAGGTTCGGGGGATTGCGCACGAAGCCGCCGCGCGGATCCACGCCGCCGGGCGTCGAGACGCCCACGATCTCGAGCCCGCGCGGCTCCATCCCGCGCTGGCGCAGGAGCCCGCGCGCGCCCTCCGCAATGCGCGCGAAATCCGCCAGCGCATCGCCGCTCGGCGCAGTGGCGATGCGCGCTTCCGCGAGCACGCGGCCCTCCGCGTCGCCGAGCGCGAACCACGTCTTCGTGCCGCCGATGTCGATGCCGAGGCGCATGCGCGCAGCCTAAGAGATTCCGCACTCAAGTTGCGCACGCGCTTTGGCCGAGAAGCAGCCAATCGCCGAAAGCGCGTGGCGCCGCTCGAAGCTGCATCACGTGTTGCCGGTACGAGAGGAAGCAAATGACCGGAAACTCACTCGCACGCGCACTCGTCGTCGCGCTCGCCGTGCTCGGCTCCGCCTGTGCGTCGCTCAAAGACCCGATGCACCAAGAGGACGCGTTCAACAACAACGTCCGCCAGTTCACGCAGTACGTGCGCCGGGGAAACTTCCAAGGCGCCGCCGTGTTTCTCGCCGAAGAGCAGCAGGAAGAGCTGCTCGCGCTCGCACCGCAGCTCTCGGACGTGCGCTTCACCGATTACGAGATCCTGCGCAAAGACCTGAACGAGACGCGCGACGCCGGCACCGTGGACGTCGTCTACACCGGCTACCGCCTCTCCTCGCCGATCTCGCGCACGATGCGCCTCCACCAGAAGTGGACGCGCACGGACGGCAAGTGGACGGTCTCGATCGAGCTCGAGCCGATGCGCGAAGCGCTGGGGCTCGCAGCCAAATGAGCAGCGAACGCCCGCGCATTCTGGTGGTCGACGACGTGCCGCTCTTCCGTGAGGTCGAGTCGCTCTACCTCGCGCGCATCGGGGACGTGCGCTCCGCAAGCAGCGCCGCGGAAGTGCGCGCACTCTTCGCGAGCGAGCCGGCCGAGGTGGTCGTGGTGGATCTGCATCTTCCCGACGAGCCGGGCGACGCGCTTTGCCGCGCGCTGCTCGCCGCCGCGCGGTGCGAGACGCGCGTCGTCGTCGTCACGCGCGGCGAAGCGAACGAGCACGCGCGCGCGGTCGTCGCAGGCGCCGCCGAAGTGCTCGCGAAGCCGCTCGGGCGCAGCGAGCTCGTGAACGCGGTGAGCCGCCTCGCCGGCGAGCTGCGCGGCCAGCCGCGTGCGGCGGTGCGCGAGCCTGCGCACTTCTGGGTGAAGGGGCGCATCAGCACCGGCACGGTGCAGAACATCTCCCGCGGCGGCGCCTACGTGGCCGCGGGCTGGCTCCCGCGCGAAGGCACCGACCTCAAGGTCGAGTTCGCCCTGCCCGGCGACGGCACTCCGATCGTCGCCCCCGCGCGTGATGTGGCGCCGCTACGAGGCCGAGAGCGGAGGCTTCGGACTGCGCTTCGTGGCGCTCGACGCGCACACGCAGGATCACCTCACGCGCTTTGTCGAGGCGAACGAGACGGCGGTCCCTGCGACGGCGTGAGCCGGGTCGCGGCTCCGCGGCGTCGCGCGCGCGGGGCTTACTCCTCCGCGCCGATCACCTCTTCCAGGCTCATCCAGTTCGTGTCGCTCGAATTGGTGTGAGGGCGCACGACGGAGAGGACCTTGTCGCCCTGCTTCACCACGTACACGTGCGTGGTTGCACCCCCCCATGCGCACGCGATGCTCCTCGACGACGATCGGCTCGTCGCTCGCGGCCTGGCCGGCTGGCAGCGCAAGCGAGAGCTTGCCGTTCACGCGCACCTGGCCGAGCGAGGGGCCGGTGGCCGGCGCGACGAGCTTCGCGGTGTCCGCCGCGGCAGCCGCGTTAAGCTCGCGCCGGCGGTCCGTGCGCGCGGCGAGCTCCTGCTCGTAGGCCGCGCCCTGCGTCGGGTTCGCCGGCGTGTAGCGCGTGTAGCTCGAGAGATTCGCGGTCTCGACCTTCACCGCTCCCGCGCGATAGGCCTCGGGGATTCGCTTCAGCTCATCGCTGAACGCCACGACGCCATCGGCGTTCGTCCAGCGATACAGCGTCTCGGCTCCCGCAGCTCCCGCCGCGAGGCTCAGCGCAACTCCGCACAGCAGCATCTCCAGCTTCCGCATTTGGCGCGTTCCTCCGCATGAAGGAGGTGGCGTAGCCGCTGCCGGATGGGGCGAGTTTTCTCGCAAACGCGAAAAGCAACGCGCGCGCAGCAAATTCCGTCGCAGCGAATGGGCGCGCGCGGTTGACGCGCCAGATGCACCCGCCTAGGTTGCCTCGCCTTGTTGCGGGGTGGAGCAGTCTGGTAGCTCGGCGGGCTCATAACCCGCAGGTCGCAGGTTCGAATCCTGTCCCCGCTACCACATGCTGCGGCCCGGAGGCGTGAGCCTCCTGGCCGTTTGCGTTCAGGGCGACGTTGAAGACGCCATCGAGCGAGAAACCGCGCGCGCTGTCAGCGCGAACCTTTGTCCGCTTCTCGCCGACGAGTGAGCGCATCGGGCTCGCGTCGCGTCTCCGGCGAGAGCGAACACGGCGCGCAGGTCGCGCGCGAGCACTTCGGCGCGCAGCCTCAATTCGGTTTGCGTAGGCAGCTTCGGCGCTCAACACCGATCGGGTGGGATCAGGGTTCCACCGGAACGCCGAATCGGCGATCGCCGGAGAGAGAGCGCCCTTCCGCAACAGGCTCTTCATGCAGCCCACGGAATCGCCACCCGCAGCGTTCCGAAGCGAGTCCCCGCTACCAAATCCGAACGCCCGAGGGTGCGCGAGCGCTCTCGGGCGTTTCGCATTTCGGGCGTCCCGGCTGAGCTATCGAAGGCGCTCGCCGGGATGCAGTTCGCTGGGGTAG
>VGRF01000064.1 GCA_016875395.1 Deltaproteobacteria bacterium
TGCGTTCGATCAGCGTGGTCTGACTGAGCACGCGCACCTGATGACCGCGCAGGCTGCCCACGCGCTCCGTGCCGCCGTCTTCCGCGGGCAGGTTCTGCTGCGCTGCGTCGCTGAGCAGCTTGCGCGCGGCGGCGCGCGCATCCGCGCCCTCGGTCTTGGGCACGGCGAGCAGTGCGATCAGCGCCTGCCCCTGACCCTGCTGGGGCTTCGCCATCACCGCCTGCGGCGAGTTCTGCGTCTGCCAGCCACGCGGGAACTTCAGCGCGAAGTCGAGATCGGGGTGGAGAAAAAGCTCGTCCTTGAAGATGCCCTGCGCGGGATCGGGGCCCACCAGGATTCCCTCGAAGCGCTTCACGAAGTCGCTGCGGTCGCGCGCGATCGGCGGCGTTCCCGCGCGCGGGTACTCCGCGGCGCGCGCTCGCGTGCGCTGCACGCGCTCCTCGCTGCTCGGGTGCGAGTCGAGAAACGTCGACTGGCGCTTCTTGCCGAGCTTGATCTCTTGCTCGCGGCCGAGCGCCGCGAGGAACGTGCTGATCGCGGCGGCGTCGTAGCCCGCTTGCGCCGCGAGGCTCTGACCGATCTTGTCGCTCTGCAGCTCCTGATCGCGCGAGTAGCTCGCGAGCCAGCCCTGCGCGCCGGTCTGCGCGAGCTGGCCGACGCCCTGCGCGAGCTGGCCGCCGCCGAGCACCGCGGCGCCGATCGTCGCGATCGCGGCGCCAAGGCCGGCGAGCTGCCCGCGCGTCTGCCGCTGCGCGCTGTGCCGCGCGGCCACGTGCCCGATCTCGTGCCCCAACACTCCCGCGAGCTCGTCCTCGCTGTTCGCGAGCGCGAGCAGGCCGCGCGAGACGTAGATGTATCCGCCGGGCAGGGCGAAGGCGTTCGTGTCCTCCATGTCGACGGCGTGGAACTCGTACGGCACGTCACGCCGCGGCGAGAACTGCGCGAGCCGGGCGCCGAGCTTCGCGACGTAGTCCCGAATCGCGGGGCTTTCGATGAAGCCCATCTGCTGGGCGACTTCCTGCGCGGCCTGCTTGCCCACCTGCACTTCCTGCGCAGGCGTCATCGTCGTGTACTCGCGCTTCCCGGTGACGGGATTCACGACGGGCGTGACGCAGCCGGTGCCGAGCGCGAGAGCGCTCGCGAGAGCGATCACTCGCAGCGAAGAGTGGTCCATGCGCGAACAGACGCGCGCTGCCTTCATCGAATTCGCCCTCCAGCGGTGTGCGGACACTTGCCTAGAGTCGCGCGCACGTCATGTCCGTGATGCCGCTCGCCGTGCTCGCGTTCTTCGCCTTCGGCGTGCTGCTCGTGCTGCCCGGCGGACTCGGCGACGCGCTCAGCGCTGCGTTCGCGCTCGACATGCGGCAGCGCGGGGCGCTCGCGTCGGCGCTGTTGTTTGGCATCGGCGCGGGCGTCGTCGCGAGCGGGCCACTCAGCGACCGCTTCCCGCGCCGGCCGCTGTTCGTGGCCGCCTCTCTCGCGAGCGCGGCGGCGCTGGCCGGCACGGCGTTTGCCCCGAGCTTCCCCGCGCTCGGGGTCGCTTTCGCGTTGCTCGGGCTCGCAGCCGGATTCTACGAAACGCTGCTCAACTCCGCGGTTCCCGAGGCTTTTCCCGAGCGTTCGGCGGCGAAGCTCAACCTCGCTCACAGCGCCGCCACCGTGGGCGCCGCGCTCGGCGCGCCGCTGCTCGGAAGCGCAGCAGCGCGGCTCGGCTGGGGCAACGCGCTCGCCGCGCTCGCGCTCGTCTTCGTGGCGCTCGCTGCCGCCGGTCTCGCGGCGCGATTCCCGGCGCCGCCCGGCGCACGCTCCGCGGAGCGCGCGAGCCCGCTGCCGTGGCGAACGCTTGCGGCGCTTTCCGTGGCGGGCGCGGCCTACGTCGGGCTCGAGTCCGCGCTCTCCGCGCTGCTGCCTGCGTTCGCAGATGCGCGCGCGCTGGCGCCGGCCCAGTTGTTAGGCGCGCCGCGTGGCACGCTCGCGATCTCGGCGTTTTGGGCGGGCCTGTTCTCCGCGCGCATCAGCTTCGGCGCGCTCGCGATTCCCGCGCGCGCGCGCGAGCTCGTGCTCGGCGGCGCGCTCGGCGCGCTGCTCCTCGCCGTCGGCGGCGCGCTGCCTGGCCACGCGTACGAGCTGTGGAGCCTCGCGATCGGTCTCGCGCTCGGCGCGGTGTTCCCCGTGCTGGTCGTGCTCGCGGGCGACGCAGCGCCCGAGCGGCGCGGCACGGCGCTCGCGGTGGTCGTGTCGGCGGGCTCCGTCGGCGGCGTCGCGCTGCCGTACCTCGCTGGCGCGTTGGGCGAAACGCGCGGCGTTTCCGCGGCGCTCCTCGCGCTCGCCGTCGCGAGCGCGGCGATTGCGCTCGGCGTTCGCGCGGCCGCGCGGCGCTAGACGCTCTTCGTTCCGCGCCCGAGCCACGCCCACGCGCCGGCGATGACTCCGAACGCGAACAGGATGCTCTGCCACACGAGGCCCTGCACCACCGCGAGCGTCGCGGGGACGCCGAAGGGCGCGAGCAAGCTCGCGAGCGCGGTCTCGCGCACTCCGAGGCCGCCGAGGCTGATCGGCGCCATCGCGATGACCTTCGCGAGAGGCCGCGCGAGCAGCCACGCCGCTGCGCCGGGCGCGACGCCGACCGCGGCGCCGAGCCAGGCGTTCAGCGCGACCAGCGAGCCCTGCGCCACGACCGAGGCGCCATAGGCGAGCGCGCGCGGCGCGGCCGGGCTGGCGCGCGAGATCGCGGAGCACGTCCTGGGCACGCTGCGCTGGGCGCACGAGCCTCGTGGGGAGTCGCGCAGGGTCGATCGCGCGCACGAGCGCGACACCGAGCGCGCCGCCGAGCACGAGAGCGAGCGCGGCGCCGCGCAGGAGCGGAGTCGCGCTCCCGAGCGCGCTCGCGGGCGCGAGCAAGGCTCCCATCGCCGCGAGGGTGAGCATCGCCGCCAGGTCGAGTGCGCGATCGGCGATTCCCGCCAGCGCGGGCACCGCGAGCCCGCCGTGCGCGCGCGCGACCAAGCCGGCGCGCACGACGTCACCACCGATGATCGAGGGAAGCCAGATGTTCGCGAACAGGCCCGCAGCGTGGGCGCGCAGGGCGGTCATCAGGGACAGCGGCACGCCGGCAGCGCGCACCAGCATGCGCCACTTGCCCGCCGCGACGACGTGCGCGACGCCAAACGCCGGCAGCACGGCGAGCCAACGCGCCCAGCCCGTGCGCGCCATCCCGTCCCACACCTCGCGTGCCGGCAGCGCCCAGAAGATCGCAGCGAAGATGAGGCCGGTCGCCAGGACGCGAAGCAGGATCGGCGCCCAGCGAGTCGCAGCAGGCGGCGGTGCGTCGCTCGCCGTCAATGCTCAGTCCTCGACGACGTGCGTCTCGAACACGCGGCGGTGTGCCTGCCACTGCGCGTCGTAGGCCGGCGACTTGTTGGGGATCGCGATGTACTGCTCGAGCGCGGGCAGGATCGCCTGCTCCCACACGTGCTCGGAGTGGGCGAGGGCGGCAGCGGCGTCGATGCGCGTCATGGCCGGCACGGTAACGGCGCGCGCGAAATTCTCTGCGCGGTTCCCAAGCGCACACGCGCTCGTCAGACTGCGCGCGTGCTTCGCAACGCGCTCGCCGCACTGCTGCTCTCGTGGCTCCCGCTCGCTGCGAGCGCGCAGGAGGCGCCGTTCGCGATCGGCGAGCTGTCCGTGCGCGGCCGCGTGCTCGA
>VGRF01000065.1 GCA_016875395.1 Deltaproteobacteria bacterium
GGCGTCACGCCCACGACCGCGGCGAACGTGTCGACGTAGCCGTTCGCGCTGAACGCGTCGGCGCCGGTGAGGTTGTATCGCTTGCCGAGCGTCGCGTTCTTGCCGCCGAGCATGCGCAGCGCGCGCGCTTGGTCCTCGACGTGGCCGATCTGCGCGAGGGTCGTGCCGTCGCCGGGAATCAGGATCGGACGCCCGTGCACGAGGCGCGCGAACATGCGCTGCTCGCGATCGGGCAGGATGTTGTTCGGGCCGAACACCATCGAGAGCGCCACGATCGTGGCGGGGAAGCCGCGCTCGCGGTGCTCGCGCAAGAGGATGTCCTCGCATTCGATCTTCCAGCGCCCGTATTCGTTCTGCTGCGGGGAGCGGTCGAGCGGGAAGTCCTCGGAGATCGGGATGCGCTCGGACGCGGCGTAGATCACGGTCGAGCTCACGAACACGTAGTGGCCGACGCGGCCCCGTAACAACTCGGCCATCAGCCGCGTGTCGTCCGGGGTGTAGGCGTTCACGTCGTAGACGACGTCCCAGTCGTCACCCGCGAGCGCGGCCCGCACGGCGGCGGGGTCGGTGCGATCCGCACTGCGGCGCTTCACGCCAAGCGGCAGCTCCACCGGCGTCTTGCCGCGATTCACGACCGTCACGTCGTGGCCGGTACGCGCCAGCTCGCGCGTAAGCGCCAAGCCGTTGAACTGAGTCCCGCCCATGACTAGGCAGCGCACGGGTGTCTCCTCTTTCCTGGGGAGCCGAGATTGCCACTGGTCGATCCCGGTTGTCGCGTTCGCTCCCGCTGGAGGCTGCAGCTGGCGGCGCTGCGCGCCGCAGCTGGGCCTCAGTTGCGTGCGGGGTTTGGCGGAGGTGGCGCGGTGGTGCGCGCGAACACGAAGGGCGCGAGCACGATGCGCGGCGCGGGCAGGGCGTGGGGCGCTGCCGCGTGCAGCAACTCGGCGCGCATCAGCACGATGTCGCCTGCGTGCCCGCACAGTTCCACGACGCGCACGGGAACGCTCAGCACGCACGCGCCGTCGCGGAGGAAGCGCTCGTCGCGATCGGCGGCGTCGCGCTGCTCGAGCGCGGCGAACCACGGATCGCTCGCGGCGAGGGCCGCGCGCGCCTCGCGCGATCGCAGCGCGCGACCCGCTCGCTCGGCGAGCGCGCTGAGCACGCGATGCGATCCGGCGACGGCGACGGTCGCGCCGCCGCGCGGCTCGACGTCGCTGAGGAACGTGAATGCGCGCACGGCGCGCAGCGCGGTCGTGGGCGGGATCGGAAGATCGAGATGCCACGACTTCGTGGGCAGCTCCCACGCCTCGCAATCGCGAAAGCTCACCAGTGGCGGTCCCCAGCTCGGCGGCTCTTGCCAGCCCCCCGGACCTAACAATTCGCCCAGCGCAGACACGAGCGCGGGGCAGCGCACGGGCGCGAACGCGTCGCTGCGCGAGAGCGCCTGGAAGTGGAAGGGGCGGCTCGCCGGCCACGTCGCCGGGTCGCCTTCGCGTACGCCTTGCGCGCGCTCGAGAAAGTCCCAGATGCGTGCGCGCATCGCGGTCACGTCGCGCGCCGGGATCGCGCGGTGGAGCCGAACGATGCCGTCGCGCGCGAACGTCTCGAGCTGCTCGGCGGTCACCCCGTCCGTTTCGCGAGGTGGGTGACGCGGCTGCCGAGCACGCCGGGCTCGTACTCGATGAACTCGACGAGCAGGCCGTCAGGATCGCGGCACAGCATCACGCCGACGATGCCGCTGCTCGGGTCCATGTTGCGCGGCGGCGTGATGAACTCGATGCCCTTGGCCGTGAGATCCTCGTAGGCCTTGCGCACGTTGCGCGTGCGCAGCGCGATGATGCGCGGCACGCGCTCGCTCCAGGGCTTGTCAGGTGCGGGGTCGTAGGCGGGCTCCAACCATTGGAGCAGGTCGAGGCGCGTGTGCGTCGGGCCGTCGTCGATCGCGAGCAGGGCGCCGCGGCCTTGTGCGCGTGTCATGCCGAAGTTGCCGGCGACGTAGTCGGGCCAGATCACGTCGCGGTTGTCGCGCAGCACCTTGAAGCCGATCGTCTGATAGAAGGCGATCGAGCGCTCGAAGTTCGTGCAGTTCACCGTGAAGTGGAAGATCGACTCGATGCCCCAAGGCGCCGCCGGCTTGGAGGAAGCGGCGCGCTTCTTCGCAGGCGCCGGCTTCGGCTTCGCAGCCCGCGGTTTCGCAGCGCGCTTCGGGGAACGCTTCGCGGACTTCTTCTTCGCCATTGGCTCTCTCCTCGTGTCGCCGCATCATGGCGCAGCGAACCAGGAGTGAGCGATGGCGAAGCCGGTCAGCGAAGCGCGCATGCGCGAGATCTTCGAGTCGGTGAAGAACTGGGGGCGCTGGGGCAAGGACGACGAGCGCGGCGCGCTGAACCTGATCACGCCCGAGAAGCGGCGCGCGGCTGCGGCGCTCGTGCGCACGGGCGAGGTGGTGAGCCTCTCGCGCGAGCTTCCCGTGCAGCCCACCGCGGAGAACCCGAACCCCGCGCTGCACATGATGGTCGTAGGCGGCGATTCGTGCGGGCCCGAGTCGCACGGCGTGCCCGGACTCGAGACCACGATGGACTTCGTGGGCGTCTCGTTCCACGGCATGGCCGTCTCGCACATCGACGCGCTCTGTCACGTCGCGGTGAACGGCCAGATGTACAACGGCTTCCCCATTACCGACGTGCGCTCGACCGGCGCGCTCCATAACAGCATTCTCGCGGCGAAGGACGGCATCGTTTCACGCGGCGTGCTGCTCGACATCCCGCGCCTGCGCGGCGTGCCGTGGCTCGAGCTCGGCGACACGATCGCGCCCGAAGAGCTCGTCGCCGCGGAGCGCGCGCAGAACGTGCGCGTGGAGCGCGGCGACATCCTCCTCGTCGCGACCGGACGCGACGCGCGCAAGGCGAAGCATGGCCCCTGGAGCGCGCAGCACGACGGCGTCGCGGGCCTGCACGCCGAGTGCGTGCCGTGGCTGCGCGAGCGCGACATCGCGGTGCTCGGCTGCGACGGCATCTCCGATGCGCTGCCCGGCCTCGGCATCC
>VGRF01000066.1 GCA_016875395.1 Deltaproteobacteria bacterium
TTTCTTGGTGCTTCGCTCGCCTGCGGCTCGCTGCGCGCCGCGTCATGCAGCGGAGATGGGCCTGCTTGGGCGCTCGCGGCTTGCGGTTCCTATCGAGCCCGCGTTTCGTCGTCAGGGGACAGCACGGTCGGGTCGTGGGGCCGCTTGCTCCTCGGGCGCGTTTGGCAGGCTAGATTTCGCGCATGCCTAACGTCCTCGTTCTGCACGGGCCGAATCTGAATCTGCTCGGGACTCGCGAGCCGGAGATCTATGGGCGCACGACGCTGGCCGAGATCGACGCGGGCCTGGTGGCGCTGGGGAAGGAGCGCTGGGCGGAGGTGCGTTGCTTCCAGTCGAACCACGAAGGCGCGCTGATCGACCGCATCCAAGAGGCTCGGGGCTGGGCGAACGGGCTGCTCGTCAACGCGGGCGGGCTCACCCACACCAGCGTGGCCCTGCGCGATGCGATCGCAGGGGTGTCGCTGCCGGCGATCGAGGTGCACCTCTCCAACGTGTTCGCGCGCGAGGAGTTCCGGCACCGCTCGCTGATCTCGGGCGTGTGCGTCGCCGTGGTCTCGGGCTTCGGGGCGACGAGCTATCGGCTCGGCCTCGACGGCCTGCTGGAGCGCCTCGCGACGTAGCCTCGAAGGCGCGCGGCGGGCGGGAACCCGGCGATCTTCGAGTCGTCCGCGGTGGCCGCAATCACGAAGCTGTGCGGCGGCGTCCCGCGGCGGATCAACGCGATCGCGGATCACGCCCTGTTCGCAGCGCATGTCGCGGGCCGCGTAAGCGCAACTGCGGCGGACGTCGCGAGTGCCGCAGCGGAGCTCGCGCTGGTCGACGAGGCCGACGTGGGCGCGGCGGCGCCGCGCGCAGCCGAGGAGCCCGCGCCGGCACGTCCGGCCGCGTACATGCACGCGCTGAAGCGCAGATCAGGCCCCGCGGTGCCGCTCGCAGCTGCGAGCCACGAGGAATCGGAGCCGGAGATCGAGCTCGGCGACGTCATCGCAGAGCCGACCGGGCGCCGCGCGGCGGCATCCGCAGCAGCCGCGAGCGATCTCTCGCCGATCGAGCTGCCGGGTGCGTGCGACATCGGCCGCGAGCCGCTTCCCGCCGACGACTCCGCGGAGCTCGAGGATCTGTTCGCCGACATCGTCGACGAATGAGCCCCGACTTGATTGCAGCTGCGAACGCGCGGCGTTAACCATCGCCTCACGCGCGAGTAGCTCAGCTGGTAGAGCATCGGCTTCCCAAGCCGAGTGTCGCGGGTTCGATTCCCGTCTCGCGCTCCAACTTTCCGAAGGGAAGTCGCACGGTTAGACCGCGCGCCTCTTCGGCCTCGAAGGCGGACTCGCCGCGAGGGTGCGCGGGGGGTGCGTTTTCGCGCGTCTGGGTGCGTGCGCCCGCGCCGAAGTCCGCGAAGGCGAGGTCCGCTTCGTCCACGGGGAGAGAGTGCGAGTAGGTGCGCAACGTCAGCTCGGGGTTCGCGTGCCCGAGTTGATCCGCGACCCAGCGAATCGAGCGCCCGGCCGCGAGCGCGAGCGAGGCGAACGTGTGCCGCGCCGCGTGGAGCTTGAACGGGCGCACGCCTTCCTTCTGCGCGCGCCGCCGCACGCGGTGCCATTGCCGCGTGAGGTTGCCTTCGTCGAGCGGCGTCCCTGCCTCGCTCGTGAACACCCAAGCAGGCAGCTCAGGCCAGCCTCGCTGAAGGCACTGCGCGCGCCGCTGCGCGAGCAAGTCGAAGAGAGACTCCGCGAGGCTCGGCGGCATCGCGACGACGCGAGCCTTGCCCGACTTCGGCGTCACGAGGATTCCCTTCGTGAGCGCGCGCCGGATCGTGATGCGCGAGCGGTCGAAGTCCACGTCCTCCCAGCGCAGGCCGAGCGCCTCGCCGCGGCGCGCCCCCGTGCTCACCAAGAAGCGCAGGATCGGCTCTAGGCGTGGTTCGTGTTCTGCCGCGAGGCGGAGGAGGGTTTCGACTTCTCCGCGCGTCCAGGACTCGACTACGCCCACCTCCGCAGCCGTCGTGCGGGCGACCCGGGAGATCAGCCGCCCTGCGCCGAGCGCTGGATTCCTAGGGATCGCGCCATCCCGCACAGCGAGCGCGAGGACGCGCCTCACGATGGAGAGGCCGTTCAAAATCGTGGCTGGCGCGTAGCCGTCATCGAGCTTCGCGCGCGTGTAGTCGAGGAGGTCGCCCTCGGAGAGCGTGCGGACGTCGCGACCCGCGAAGTACGGCGCGAGGTGATTGGCGATCAGGTCGCCGCTCGACTCCGCGTAGCGCGGCTTGAACGTCACCGAGTACCGCGTGTGCCACTCGCGCAGCATCGCGTCGAACGCTAGCGCGACGGGGTGCGCGACCGGGCCGTCAATGTCGCCGCTCGCAAGCCTGCGCTGGAGTTCCTTCGCCGCTTCCTTTGCGGCCTCGCGCTCCGAGCCGACGCGCTTCTTCCATCGCTTGCCCTGGTGATGAACGAAAAGCCACCACGCGCCGCGATCGAACCGAACCTTCACCGCCATGGTTACCTCCGTTTGCGAGCGACGTACTGCGCCACCGCTTCGCGCACGAGCGCCCCGACGCTTTGCTCGCGATCCGCAGCGAGCGCGGCGAGCACATCGAGCACGTCCTTCGGGAAGCGCACCGTCAAATCCGCCGTCTCCTCAGCGAGCGGCGGACGCCCTGCGCCTTCGCGAGCTCCGCCGTGCTCGACCTGCTTTCGCTTCGCCACGTCGGCGAGAGTGCTCTCGCTGATTTGAAATGTCAACGAAGTTTTCTTCCACCTATTGCTTTGAGCCCTTCGCGCACGATGTCGTCTACGCGCTCGCGGTGCGCGTCCACCTGCGCTCGCGCCTGCTCGGAGAGCCAGCGTTCGAGGTCGCGAAGGGGCAAGAGCACGACGCCGCCAAGGCGGACGAAGGGAAGTAGCGGCATGAGAGTGCGCAGCGTGCGCTCGCTGATTCCAAGTGCGTCCGCGGCCTCCGCCGGTCGCAATGCGATTCGGTCAGCGAGCCGAACCCCTCCCTTTTCGGCGTGGGGGGCGCACGGCGGGGGGACAGTTCC
>VGRF01000067.1 GCA_016875395.1 Deltaproteobacteria bacterium
AGCCCGCCGGCTCGATGCCAGCGTGCGTCGCCGACTCGATCAGCGTGTAGAAGAGCGCCGCGACGCGCGTCCCGCGCTCGGACTTCGAGCCGTAGTGATTCTTGCGACCGACGGCGACGGGTCGCATGCCGCGCTCGACCAGGTTCGTGTCGATCGGGATCCGCGCGTCATCCGCGAAGCGCACGAGGCCGTCCCACAGCGTGAGCGCGTAGCCGACTGCCTTGCCGAGACCGGAGCGCGGCAGCACCGCCTGGTTCATCAGCCACGTCCTGATCTCGTCGACGACGGGCTTGGAGCGCTCGCGCCGCAGCTCCGCGAGCCGCGCACGACGACCGTCGCCGTCGAGGTCCGCGACCTCGGCTTCGACCGCGTACAGCTTGCCGATCAGCTCGAGCATCGTCGCTGCCTGTGGCCACGCCGGCTCCGCGTCGTGAAACTTGCGCCGCACATGCGCCCAGCAGTGCGCCAGCACGATCGGCCCGGCGCGCTCGCGCACGAGCACGTCGCGAAGCGTCTGGTAGGCCGCGTAGCCGTCGGTCACGAGGATCCCGGAGAAGCCGTCGAGCACCGTCCGCGCGGCCTCGGTCGAGCGCGACTTCGGGATCCGGTACGCGACGCCCTTCTCGGATGCCGCCGACCACGCAAACCACTTCGACGAGCCCGGCTTGTCGAGCAGCGGCCACTGCGTCTCGTCCGCCAGCACGACCTCCGAGCCCAGCACCTCGCGCCACAGCGCCTCGTAGGTCGGCTCGCGGTGCGCCGACAGCGCGTGGATCTGGTCCCACAGCGTCTGCGTGTCGACGATCAGTCCGGCACGCGCCATCTGCTTCACCTGGCGCGCGAGCGGCAGGTGGTCGGCGTACTTCGCGACCGCCACCGACACCGCGAAGTCGACCGAGTAGCGCCCGCCCGCGATCAGCTTGCGTGGCCCGAGTGCCGTCTCGATGCACTCGCCGCACGAGCAGGTGTACTTCTGGCGGCGGTGGCGCACGATGCGAAACGAGCGCTCGACGACGTCGATCTCCTCCGCGTCCTCGAAGTGCCCGTCCCACGTCTTGAGATCGCCGCCGCACTTCGGGCACGCCTGGTCCGCATCGTCGAGCACGTGCACCACGTCGACCATCGGCAGCTCGGGCTGATCGCGCCGGCCGTGCCCCGTGCGCTCAGACGTGGTGCCGTTGCTCGCACCATCGCCCGACTTGTCGCGGCGGCGCTTCTCGGACGACGCGCCGAAGAGCTCGCGGTTGCGCGCGTCGAGCTGCTCCTTCAGAAACGCGAGCTCCTGCTGGATCGCGAGGATCGCATCCTCGCCGCGCGCGACCGCGAGCTCCTGCGCGAGCTCGAGGAGGCGCTTGTGCAGCCGGGAGTTCTCGGCCTGCTGGATGAGGGCGACCTGGCGCAGGCGCTCGATGTCGCTCTCGGTCTCGATCCGGATCACACCGATGTCTTAGCAAGCGCAAAGTTCAAAGACCAGGCGCGCGAGTGGGATTTCGTGTACTTTCACTGTCGCGCAGCGAGCGGTCGCGGCACGAAGACCGCCGGCGACAGCGCGACGCGCCCGATCGCGCGCGAGCCCTCGAGGAAGAGCGCGAGCTCGCTCGTCGTCAGCTCGACCGCAGCCGCGCGGCCTCCCCACAGGCTCGCGAAGCGCCCCTGCTCGAGACGCTTCGCGTAGATGCACAGCCCCGTGCCGTCCCACACCAGCACCTGCGCACGCGTCCGGCTGCGGTTCACGAAGAGGAACAGGTGCCCCGACAGCGGATCGCGACCGAGCCTCTTCGACACCAGCGCCGAGAGTCCGTCGAAGCCCGCGCGCAGGTCCGCCGGCTCCGGGTACGCCCACACGCGCAGCGTGCGCGTCGAGCCGATCACGCCAGCGCGCGCAGCGGCGCCGCTGCCGACACGACGGTCAGACCTTCGACTCGGTAGCCACCCGGCGCGGTCAGCGTGAGCAGCCCCGTCGGCACGTCGTCATCGTCGCGGACGACGATCGGCACCAGCGACCGCGACGGCCTCACGGCCGTCGGCGTCGTCCAGCGCCGGACCGACTCCGACGACACGCCGAGCGCCTGCGCGACCTTCCGCACGCCGTCGCCGCACCGACGGCGCTCGCGGGCGTAGCTGATCACTTCCGCGCGCAGCTCTTCGGGAATGCGCGCGCCGCGCGTTCGCCGGCCGAGCGCCATCACGCGCCGCCGTAGCTCCCCTGCATCTCTTCCCATCGCGAGCCCTCCGTCCAGAGAAATCGCGACGCTCTCATGTCATGCCAGCGCTCGACCAGATGGGGCTCGGCAAGTCCTTACGATCTGCACCAAGGTGGAGAACGGCCTCGAACGTTCGATGACGTACAATCGGGCCTTTATGGCGCCTATCATCCGCCGCTTCCCCACGCCCAAGATCTTCAACACCGACCAGGGCTCGCAGTTCACCTCGGAGGACTTCACCGGCGTCCTGCTCGACCGAGGCATCAAGATCAGCATGGACGGCAAGGGCCGCTTCCTCGACAACATCTTCGCGGAACGCCCCTGGCGTTCACTGAAGTACGAGGAGGTCTACCTGAAGGCCTACGACTCGCTGACGCAGGCCCGCGCCGGACTCGGCGCGTACTTCGAGTTCTTCAACCACGACCGACCGCACAGCGCCTTGGGCCGCCAGACTCCGGCTGCATTCTACGATTCCACGGCCGCAGTCGCGGCATGATCACCGCGATCACGACCCGGAAATCAGCCGTCAATTATTGAAAGAAGACTCGCAGAACGCTGTGAGCGAACAACCAG
>VGRF01000068.1 GCA_016875395.1 Deltaproteobacteria bacterium
CCGTGACCGATCAGCGAAGCCCGGGGTCACCGCGTAGTTCGGTTGTGCGATGCGGGATAGGAGAACCAAGCGCAAGAGGCCAGCGCGGCGGCGCGTCTCGGGGCTCCGCGGTCGACCGATGGCCGGTGCGGCGCCGCGATCTCGGTGCGATCCGTGCGACGTTGCGGGTGCGGCGGCCAGGTCGGAGTCTCGGTTCCCCTCAGCCGGCCGTCTTCTTGGGACGGCGAGGGCGCACGGGTGCCGTCCGAGTCGTCGGCGGAGACGAGTCGAGGGCGAGCGCCGCGTCTACGTCGCGAACGGCAGCCGGGCCTGCGCTGGAGGTCCGGTGGGCGCGAGGATCGGGACGCGCTCGAGCTCCGCGCAGCGCGCCGCGTCGGGCGGGAGGACTACCGCGACCGGCGCGAGGTGTCCGGCGCAGTGGGGGCACCGTTGCCCGTCCACGTCGTAGACGCGGGCCAGGAGCTGGGCCCACCTCGCGCGGTAGGGGACCGGCTCGAGCGGTTCGAAGGCGCGCTCCGCGAACCAGGCCCCTTGCGCGGCGACGGGGCCGACGGGGACCACCGCCGAGCGAAGACGAGCGGCGGGGGCGAGCACGCCGGCGTAGCGGAGCTGGTGTTGCCGCGGGGGCGGGACCAGCCAGGCGAGGCGGCGCATCAGCGCGAGGGGGTGCAGCTCGATCGAGCGCTGTCCGGAGCGGGCCGGGCTTCGGAGGGTGAGGCGAACGCGCTCCTCCTCGACGAGCTCGAGCTGCGCGGACGCGAAGGGGGGCCGCATGAGGTACCGGCAGAGCCGCTCGCGGCCGGGCTCGTCGCCGGCGGCGACGCGCACCGAGGCGTGCACCTCGAACCCGCGCTTGGGCTCGCGCGAGACGGCGTGGAGCAAGCCGGAGGGCTCGCGGGCCGCCTCGCTCCACCAGCCATCCTCGGCCTCGGGCTCGGGGGGCTGCTCTTCGAGGAAGCCGCGGCGCCGGAGCCAGCGCGTGAAGCGCTCCTCGACGCGGGCCTCCAGGGCGCGAAGCGCGCTCGGGCCGGGGCCCGTGTCCTCCACGAAGTCCAGCGTCTCGTCCTCGCGTTCGAGGTAGCCGCCGTCGAGCACGAGGACGTGGAGGTGCGGGTAGACGGTGAGGGTCTTCGTGAACCGCTGGAGGACGACGACGGCGCCGCACGAGAGCTTCGCGCCGGCGCGCGCGCGGATGCCGGCGGAGATCGCGGCCACGAAGAGGCGAGACAGGGCCGAGAGCGTCTCGCCTCTCGCCGCGAGCAGGGCGACCAGCTCGGAGGGGGGCGAGAGCACGTACTGCCGGATCGCGACCGAAGGGAGCACGCGCTCGACGAGGTGGTGAACGGCGTCGTGCATCCGGCGCGCGCCGCAGCTCGGGCACAGGCCGCGTCCCTTGCAGGAGAAGGCCAGCGCGCGCTCGGTGCCGCACGTGCGGCACCGCAGCTTGACGAACCCCTCGCGCGGGTCGCCGCACGCCATGAAGCGCTCGAGCTCGAGGCGGACGAACCCGGGCACCGCGCCGCCCTCTGCCTCCACGGCCTCGAGGTATCGAGGCCACCAGGCGCGCACGAGCGGCGTGAGCACGCCCTCCGTCGGGTCCCGCGGGACGTAGAGCCGAGCCTCCACGGCGCCGGCCAGGGCGCGACGCGTGCCAGCGCCCGCGGCCTCGGCTTCCGTCGCCGGTCGTCCGGTGCGCGTCCGGATTTCGCATCTTCGTCCGAGCTCGGCGTCCGAGAGCGCGGTGACCGCGCTCCACGCGCCGTCGGGGAGATGCCACGCCGCGTTCTCGCACGCGCTCACCGCGCTCCCGCCGGGCACGAGCTCCGAGATCGCCAAGGTCGAACCGGCTCCCCGCGCCGGTGCCCGAGGCGCTGACCTTGGCTCGGCACGCCGCATTGGAAGGCGGGTCAGGGCCGCTTCACCCTGAACGACCGCTTCGACACGAGCTTCACGCCCCTCGTGCAGATGCGCGTGAAGATCGAGATCGACACGCGAGCACGCCCTCGTGCATCACCCGCGCGCACCCGAACGAGCACGTTCCCCTCCGGGCGGCGGATCAGATAGCTCGTCGCGCCGAAACTCGCCTCGGCGTGATAGCCCGCGTGGTACACGGGCCCGTCGATCGGGATCGGGAAGGCCTCGAGCACCGGGCCCATCGCGTGCTTCTCGACGGTGCCGATCGGGCCGTCGGGCAGCTCACGAGCGCGAGGAGCGCGCGGTGAACCGCCTCGCCGTGCGGCTGGGTGTGCGCGCGCGAGGCGCCGGCGGCTGCGTCGAAGGTCTCCGGCCTCAGGCTCCGAGCCGGCTGATCACCGCCCGGAACTTGCTCATGCTCGTCCGCTCGATCCGCTCCACGCGCTCGATGTCCACGCGGATCTCGCCCATCCGCAGCCTCAGCTCGTGCCGGATCGAGGCCTCGTCGGTGTGGTCGTAGCCCGCCGCGGGCACCACCTTCACGAGCAGGCGATCGAGCGCCTCCTGGATGATCTGTGCCTCTTTCACCCGCTGAGCCATCTTGAACACCGGATCGAGCCGCCCGACGCGGCGGCCATCCTTGGTCACGAGCACGTCGTCCGCGCGGCCCTCGATCGAGCGCAGGATCGGCATCGCCGAACCGCAGGGGCAGCGCTCCTCGAGCGGCGCGAGCACCCCGCGATCGCCCTGCGGGTAGCGGATGAGGAGGTGGTCGCGGTTGAGGAGCCCGGTGAAGACGAGCTCGCCCGCGGTCCCCGGCGGGACCA
>VGRF01000069.1 GCA_016875395.1 Deltaproteobacteria bacterium
CGCGCGCCGAGCGCGCCGCCACGATCGCGCGCGAGAAGCAGCGCTGGACCGAGGAGCGCGCGAGCTGGGATCACGAGCAGGACGCGTGGAGCGTGCGCGAGATGCGCGGCTCCGCGTATCTGCACCCGCGTCAGGTGCTGCGCGAGCTCGAGGCTGCGCTGCCGGAGGGCGCGATGGTCAGCACCGACATCGGCAACATCTGCCAGATCGCGAACTCGTATCTGCGCTTCGAACGCCCGCGCTCGATGTTCGGCGCGATGATGTTCGGCAACTGCGGCTACGCGTTCCCCGCGATGATCGGCTGCAAGGCCGCGGCGCCCGAGCGCCCCGCGATTTGTTACGTCGGAGACGGCGCGTGGGGCATGAGCTTCGGCGAGCTGCTCACCTGCGTGCGCGAGAAGCTCCCGGTCACCGCGGTCGTGTTCAACAACCAGCAGTGGGGCGCGGAGAAGAAGAACCAGGTCGACTTCTACGACGACCGCTTCGTGGGCGTGAACCTCGAGAACCCGAGCTGGGCGAACGTGGCGCGCTCGCTCGGCGCCCACGGCGTCACGATCGAGAAGCTCTCCGACGTCGGCCACGCGCTCCGCGACGCCTGCGCGGCGCAGCGCGACGGCCGCACGACCGTGCTCGAGATCATGGTCACGCGCGAGCTCGGCGACCCATTCCGCCGCGACGCGCTGAAGCCGCCGGTGCGCCACCTCGCGAAGTACGCCGCCCTCAATGCCAAGAAGGCCTGACGAGATGGCGCTCGCGCTCGACCACTTCTGGATGCCCTTCACGCCGAATCGCGAGTTCAAGAGCGAGCCGCGCATGTTCGAGCGCGCCGAGGGCGTGCACTACTTCACGCCGGACGGGCGCAAGATCCTCGACGGCTCGTCGGGCCTCTTCTGCACGCCCCTCGGCCACTGCCGCCGAGAGATCGCGGACGCGGTGCACGCACAGCTGCTCACGCTCGACTTCACGCCCACGTTCACGCGCGCGCACCCAAAGGCGTTCTCGTTCGCGTCGCGCGTGGCGGAGTTCACGCCGCGCGGCCTCGACCGCGTGTTCTTCGCGAACTCGGGCAGCGAAGCGGTCGACACCGCGATGAAGATCGCCCTCGCCTACCACCGCGCGCGCGGCGAAGGCCACCGCACGATGTTCATCTCGCGCGAGCGCGCCTATCACGGCGTGAACATGGGCGGCGTCGCGCTCTCCGGCCTCGTCCGCAACCGCGAGAGCTTCGGCAGCGGCGTGCCCGGCGTGGTGCACATGCGGCACACGCACCTGCCCGAGAACCGCTTCACGCGCGGCCTCCCCGAAAAGGGCGTCGAGCTCGCCGACGACATCGCGCGGCTCGGCCAGCTCCACAGCTTCGCGAACATCGCCGCCGTCTTCATCGAGCCGATCGCCGGCTCCACCGGATGCCTGCCTCCGCCGCTCGGCTACCTCGAGCGCGTGCGCGAGCTGTGCACGCAGCACGGCATCTTGCTCGTGTTCGACGAAGTGATTACGGGCTGGGGCCGCACCGGCCGCGCCTTCGCCGCGCAGGAGTTCGGCGTCACTCCCGACCTCATCACCATGGCCAAGGCGATCACCAACGGCGCGCAGCCGATGGGCGCCGTCGCGGCGCGCCGCGACATCCACGACACGATCGTCGAGCGCGGACCGCGCCACGCGCCCGAGTTCTTCCACGGCTACACGTACTCGGCGCATCCCGCCGCGTGCGCCGCCGGCCTCGCCGCGCTCGCGCTGTTCGACGCCGAACGCAGCTTCGAGAGGGCGCGCTCGCTCTCTCCCTACTTCTTGGAGCAAGTGCATTCGCTGCAGAGCCTGCCCGCGGTCGCCGACGTGCGCGGCTACGGCCTCCTCGCAGGCGTCGACGTGCGCACCAAGGACGACGCGCCCGGCCTCGCCGGCAACGAGGTGCAGAAGCGCCTCTTCGACGCGGGCCTGCACGTGAAGGCAACCGGCGACGCGCTGCTGCTCGCGCCCGCATTCGTGAGCGAGCGCGCCCACGTCGATGAAGCCGTGGGGATTCTGCGCGACGTGTTAGGGAAGTGGGCGTGAGCGAGGCCGTAGACGCGGACGCGCAGAGCGGACTCCGCCGCTCGCTGCAGAGCCGGCACATGCAGATGATCGCGCTCGGCGGCGTGATCGGCGCGGGACTCTTCGTCGGCAGCGGCGTCGTCGTGAAAGCTGCCGGCCCGGCGGCGGTGCTCTCGTTCGCGATCACCGGCGCGCTCGTCGTGTTGGTGATGCGCATGCTCGGCGAGATGGCCGTCGCGTTTCCCGCCATCGGGGGCTTCTACGAGTACTCGCGGCTCGCGCTCGGCGAGCGCGCGGGCTTCCTCACGGGCTTCATGTACTGGTACTTCTGGGTGATCGTGGTCGCGCTCGAAGCGGTCGCGGGCGCGGACTTGTTACGGGTGTGGTTCCCCGACGTCGCGCCGTGGATCTTCACGCTCTCGCTCACCGCGCTGTTCATGGCGCTGAACCTGCTCTCGGTGCGCACGTGGGGCGAGACGGAGTTCTGGTTCGCGTCGATCAAGGTGGCCGCGATCGTCGCGTTCTTGATCGCCGGCTCGGCGTGGGCGCTCGGCCTCTGGCCCGGCGCCGACGGCGGCTTCGCGAATCTCACCGCGCACGGCGGCTTCTTCCC
>VGRF01000070.1 GCA_016875395.1 Deltaproteobacteria bacterium
GCGCCCTGCGCGCGGTAGGTATCAGTTCAGCGAACCGCGTGGCTGACACCGGAGCGCACGCCGCGTACACCGATGCGCGATGGCACGAGAGACGAGAGCGGCCTGGGCGCGGCGCGTCGAGCGCTGGCAGCGTAGCGGCCTGACGGCGGAGCGGTTCGCGGAGCACGAGGGCGTCAACGCCCGCACGCTGGTGTTCTGGAAGTGGCGGCTGAAGCGCGACGGCGCAGCGCGACCGGCGATTGGTGCGGTGCGCCGCAAAGCGAAACGGGTCGCGTTCGTCGAGTTCGTCGCACCGAAGCCCGTAGCGGCGCCAGGCGAGACGCGATCGACGCCGATCGAGGTGCTGCTGCCGATCGGCTACCGGCTGCGCATCGCCGGCGGCTTCGAGCGCGGTACGCTGACCGAGCTGCTCGACGTGCTCGAGGCGCGGCGATGATCCCGTCGCACGTACGGATCTTCGTGTGCACCGAGCCGGTCGACATGCGGCGCTCGTTCGACGGGCTCGCACTCGCGGCGCGCGAGCGGCTCGGCAAGGATCCGCGCGAGGGCGGGCTGTTCGTCTTCGCGAACAAGCGCTCGAACCGCCTCAAGGTCCTGTGGTTCGACCGCAACGGCTACTGCCTGCTCTACAAGCGCCTGCACCGCGCGCTGTTCCAGCTGCCGCGCGACGGCGATGCGAGCGCAGTACAGATCGACGGTGTCGCACTCGGCTCGCTGCTCGCGGGCGTCGACCGGCCGCGACGCGGCGAGGAGGTGCGCGAGCGCAGATTCGGCACGCTCCAGTAAATCAGAGATTGACAGCTACCGCCGCGTGCGCTATCGCTCTGCCCGTGACGGTGGAGGCGGCAGGCTCATTCGGCGATCCCCTCGCCGAGATCAAGGCGGAGCTCGCCGCCATGCGCGAGCAGCTCGCTCGCCTCGAGGCGGAGCGCGACGAGTACAAGAAGCTCTTCCTGCTGCTGCGCGAGGAGAACGAGAAGCTCAAGCTCGGGCTCGTCGGCCAGAAGGCCGAGCGCCTCGACCCGAACGACCGCCAGCTCTCGCTGTCGATCCTCGAGATGCTGCTCGGCAAGACGGGCGAGCCCGCGGCGACGCAGACCGAGCTGGTGCGTGCGCACGAGCGCAAGAAGCCGACGGGGCGCAAGCCGCTGCCCGAGCATCTGCCGCGGGTGGAGGTGGAGCTGATCCCGCTCGACGTGCAGCGGGAGGGTCTCGAGAAGTTCGACCGGATCGGTGAGGAGACGAGCGAGACGCTCGAGCGCCGGCCGTCGTCGACGGTGGTGGTGGTGACGCGGCGGCCGAAGTTTGCGCGCAAGGACCGGCTGCGGCACGGCGCGACGCAGGTGCTGATCGCCGACGTGCCGGAGCTGCCGATCCAGCGCGGGCTTGCGGGCCCGGGGCTGCTCGCCGACACGATCGTGCGGCGCTGGCAGGACCATCAGCCGCTGCACCGCATCGAGCGCATCTTCGCGCGCGACGGGGTCGAGCTCGCACGCTCGACGATCTGCGGCTGGCACAAGGAGCTCGCGGAGCTCGCCCGGCCGGTCGTCGATGCGATGCGCCAGGATGCGCTCACGCAGCCGTACCTCTGCACGGATGCGACGGGCGTGCTCGTGCGGGCGCCGCAGAAGTGCCGCAACGGGCATTTCTGGGTGCTGGTGGCACCTGGCCGGCACGTGCTCTTCGACTACACGCCGCATCACGACAGCCCGAGCGTCGACCAACTGCTCGCGGGCTACGAGGGCTACCTCGTTGCCGACGCGCACGCGGTCTACGACCACCTGTACAAGAGCGGCAAGGTGATCGAGGTCGGGTGCTGGTCTCACCTGAGGAGGTACTTTTTCAAGACGCTGGGCTCCGAGCCCGAGCGGGCGCGCGAGGCACTTGCGCTGATCGGCGAGCTGTTTGCGATCGAGCGCACGGTGGACCGTGCTCCACCGGCAGAACGGCTCAAGGTCCGCCAGGAGAAGTCGCAGCCGATCGTCACGCGCTTCTTCGCGTGGCGCGACGAGCTTGCACCGGCGGTGCTCGACGAGACGCCGCTCGCCAAGGCGCTCGGCTACGCCCGGAACCACCGCACCGCCTTCGAGCGCTTCCTCGAGGACGGGCGGCTGCCGATGCACAACAACTGGAGCGAGCTGCAACTCAGGCGTCAGGTGCTCGGGAGGAAAAACTGGCTCTTCGTCGGCTCGGACGAGGCGGCGGGGGTGAACACCACCTTCGTATCGCTGCTCGCGAGCTGTGGCATGCACGGCGTCGAGCCGTGGGCATACCTGCGCGACCTGCTGTGCTTGCTCCCGTCGTGGCACAGGAGTCGCGTGCTCGAGCTCGCGCCGGTCAACTGGCAGCAGACCCTCGAGCAGCAGGACACTCAGCAGCGGCTCGCCGCGAACCCTTTCCGCACCGCCATCCTCGCTCTCGAGCGCGACCATCCCGACGAGAAGTAGCGCGCTCCCGCGGTGGCGTCAGCCACGCGCTTCGCTGAACGGATACGGAGAAACGACTTAA
>VGRF01000071.1 GCA_016875395.1 Deltaproteobacteria bacterium
GTCAGACTGCGCGCGTGCTTCGCAACGCGCTCGCCGCACTGCTGCTCTCGTGGCTCCCGCTCGCTGCGAGCGCGCAGGAGGCGCCGTTCGCGATCGGCGAGCTGTCCGTGCGCGGCCGCGTGCTCGAGGCCTTCGCGGTGCGCGATGCGCAAGGCCGTGCGTGGCTCGCGGCGCTCTCGGCCGAGGCGATGCCGCCCGACGAGAAGCGCTTCCTCACGCTGTTCGCGCGCGGCGAGGGCGCCGGCGTCGCGATCGCGCTCGCGCGGTCGGTGGTCGCCGTCGATGTCGCCGACGTCTCCGCGACGCCGGGCCCCGAGGTGCTGCTGCTCGAGGCCGCGCAGCTGACCGTGCTCGACGCGCGCGGCGCCGCGCAGCGCGAGATCGCGCTCGAGCCGCCGCTGCCGCTCCCGCCGCGCACGCGCGAGCAGAGCCGGCTCGAGATCGCCGGGGCGTGGAGAAACGCGAATGCGAAGGAAGCGCTGCTGCCCGACGTGGCGGGCTTGCGCCTCGTCTCGCTCGGCAGCGACGCCGCGGTGCGCACGCTCGCGCTCCCCGTGACCGCGATCTACGGCGACCCGCAGCCGGGCCCGCCGATCCGCAGCGGCTTCTTCCGCGCGCTGTTGTCATGGCCCACGCTGTTCGGCGTCGACGACGACGGCGACGGCGTGCGCGATCTCGTGGCGACCACGCGCTACGGCCTCACGGCCTATCGCGGCGGCGCGAGCGGGCTCTCCGCAAAGCCGAGCCGCGCGCGACGCTTTCCGCCATTCGAGTTCAACGACGAGCGCCGCGCCGATTCGAACGTGCTGCTGCCTGATCTCGCGGACCTCGACGGCGACGGCGACGCGGATCTGATCGTGCACCGCACCACCGGCACGCTCGCGAGCAGCCGCTCGGAGACCCGCATCCACGCGAACCTCGGCGGAGGCGCCGATCCGCTCGCAGTGCCGCAGGGCTCGCTGATCGAAGAGGGCGGCCTCGCGACGGCCGACCTCGAAGACCTCGACGGCGACGGCCGCGCGGAGCTCGTGCAGTCCGTGCTGCCCTTCGGCATCGCGCAGCTCGCGCGCATCCTCGTGCGCGGGCAAGCCGAGCTCGAGCTGCGCGTCTATGGCTTCGAGGCGGGCAAAGTGGGCACGCCGCAGCTGCGCTGGAGCGACGAGCTCACGCTGCCGTTCGACTTCAAGACCGCGCGCGTGACCTCGCTGCTGCCGAAGTTCGAGGGCGATTACAACGGCGACGGCCGCCGCGATCTCCTCTACGGCGACGCCGACGGCAACGCGCTCGTGCGCCTCGGCGAGCCGGGCGGCGCGTTCGGCCGCATCGCCGCAAGCGTCCCGCTGAAGGCGCTCGGCGGCGCGACCACGAGCGCCGACCTCGACGGCGACCGCCTGCACGAGCTGATCTACTGGGACCCCGTCTCGCAGGAAGGCCGCATCCGGATCGCGCGCAACCGCGGGCGCCTGCCGGGCTCGCCGCCGCGGCTAGAGTCGCCGAAGTAGGCGGTTGTTAGGCGGAGCGCAGCTTCTCGAGCGTGCTCGAGATGTCACCGAGCTGCGTCCTGCCCGCATTCGGCTTCACCAGCTCGATCGGGTCGAGCAGATCGCCCACGTAGCCGAGCGCATACGCGCCCCGCGCGTAACCCATCAGGCGCAGCAGCGGCTCGGGCAGTCCGCGCGCGACCTCCTGCGAGCAAGCGAGGTACTGGTTCTCCTCCTGCCGCAGCCACGCGAGGTTGTACGTGAGGTTGAGCCCGCGCCGGACCTCGCTCGATCGATTCGCGCCGCCGCCGTGATAGAGCGCGCCGGTGTAGAAGAGCACCGAGCCGAGCGACATCTCGGCGGGCTCCGTCTGCTCCTCCACGAACTTCAGCTTGTCGGCGTAGTGGTTGCTGCCGGGGATCACGCGCGTCGCGCCGTTCTCGCGAGTGAAGTCCGTCATCGCCCAGATCGTGTTGCACTGCACCTCGTAGCCGGTCGGGAACGGGAAGAAGTCGAACGCCCACTGGTCGCGGTGGATCTGCTGCATGGGCTCGCCGGGCCCGATCGAGATCAGCTGCGTCAGATGCAACTGATGGCACGAAGCGTGGCCGAGGACCTTCGCGACCGTCGCGAGCACGAGCGGATTCATCACGAAGTCGCGCGCCGTGGCCGAGCGCGCGATCAACGCGCCCGTGCGCTTCGTGACGCGTCCCGCGAAGGAATCGGTCCCCGCTGCGTTCGCCGCTTCGTACGGCGCGATCTCCGCGAGGAACTTCTCCACCTCGCCGCGCGAGACGAGTTGATCGACCACCGCGCAGCCATCGCGCGCGAGGACCGCGGCAATCTCGTCGGCGGTCGCGGTGTTCGGGAGATGCTCGATCGGCATGAGGACCTCGTTTACGTGGGAAAGCTATCCCGAGCAGGCCAAGAGCGGGACTCCGCGACGCCGGTTGGCCAACCTCGATCGTTCCTGGGATTCTGCGCTCCATGTTGCCGCTATCGATCGC
>VGRF01000072.1 GCA_016875395.1 Deltaproteobacteria bacterium
TCGGCCACCGCGGTGCGTGCGGCGAACGCCCGGAGAACACGCTCGCCTCCTTCGAGCTCGCGCTCGCGCAGGGCGCCGACGTGATCGAGACCGACGTGCACCTGACGCGCGATGGCGAGGTGGTCGTACTGCACGACGCCGACGTCGCGCGCACGACGAATGCGCGCGGCGACGTGGGCAGCCTGACCTGGGCGGAGCTCGCGCAGCTGGACGCGGGCTTCCGCTTCACCGCGCCGGACGGGAGCACGCCGTTCCGCGAGCGCGGCATCCGCATCCCGCGGCTCGCGGACATCCTCGACCGCTTCCCGGACACGTACTTCAACATCGAGCTGAAGCGCAGCGACGAGCGGCTCGTGCCGGAGGTGCTCGACTTGTTACGCCGCCGCGGTCGCGAGGCGCGCACGCTGCTCGCGGCCGAGCACGACGACACGATGCGCCTCTTGCGCAGCGCGGTCTCCGAGCGCGGCAGCAAAGTCGCGATCGGCGCCTCGGTGGGCGACGTGCTCGGCTTCGTGCGCGCGGCCGTCGAGCGCGTGCCGCCGCCGCCCGGCCCGATGGCGCTGCAGATCCCTCCCGAGTTCGTGGGCCGCCCGCTGGTCACGCCCGAGCTGCTCGCGCACGCCCGCGAGTACGGCGTGCAGGTGCACGTGTGGACGATCAACGACACCGCGGAGATGAAGCGCCTGCTCAGCCTCGGCGTTGACGGAATTATGAGCGACTTCCCCGCGCGCCTGCGAGCGGTGGTCGACGAGCGACCGCGTGCTTGAGCCGCTCGCGCCCGCGGCGCTGGTGGCTGAGGAGCTGCCGCGCATCGCCGCGTGCGCGCGCGGGCGGCCCGTGCTCGATCTCGCCTGCGGGCGCGGGCGCAACGCGTTCGCGCTGGCGGGCGCGGGCCTCCGCACGATCGGCCTCGATCGCGACGCCGCCACGCTCGGCGAGCTCTACGTGCGGGCGCGCGAGGCGGGCGCCCAGGTCTCGCGCGTGCGCGCCGACGTCGAGGCAGGCCACGCCCTGCCCTTCGCCTCCGCCTCGCTCGGCGCGCTGCTCGTATTCCGCTTCCTGTTTCGCCCCCTCGCGAGCGAGATCACGCGCGTGCTCGCTCCCGGAGGCGTGCTCGTCTACGAGACGTTCACCACCGCGCAGCGCGAGCTCGGCGGCGGCCCGCGCCGCGCGGCGTTCCTGCTGAAGCCGGGCGAGCTGCGCACGCTCTTCCCGCAGCTGCGCACGCTGCGCGCGCAGGAAGGCGTCTTCGCGGAGCCTCAGCCGACCGCCCTCGCTCGTCTGGTCGCGCTGAAGCCCTAACTCCCATCGGCCGCGAGGCGCGCGAGCGCCCAGCGCGCGTGCTCGGCGATCAGCGCGTCATCGCTGGCGGCGTGGCGCGCCACCGCGTCGCGCAGCGTCGCGTCGCCGGAGTTGCCCGCGGCGACCAGCGCGTTCCGTAACAACCCGCGGTGCTTCGTGCGGCGGATCGCGCTGCTCCGCGTCGCGGCGCGGAAGGCGTCCTCGTCGAGGCTCAGCAGCCACGCGAGCGTCGCGCGCTCGAGCTGCGGCCGCGCGGCGAAGCGCTGCTGCAGCGCTTCACTTGCGTCACTGGCGGCCGCGGGCCGCCGCTCAGCGCGCGCGTTCCACGGGCACACGTCTTGGCACACGTCGCAGCCGAACACCCACGCGCCGTGCCGCTCGCGCAGCGGCTCCGGAATCGCGCCGCGCAGCTCGATCGTCGTGTACGAGAGACAGCGCGTGGCGTCGAGCACGTAGGGCTCGGGGAAGGCGCTGGTGGGGCACGCGTCGAGGCACGCGGTGCACGTGCCGCAGCGATCGGGCTCCTCCGCATCGGGCGGCAGCGCGAGGTCGGTGATGACCACGGCGAGAAACACGAAGGAGCCGAGCTCGCGATCGATCAGCAGGCCGTGCTTCCCGATCCAGCCGAGGCCCGCGCGCGCGGCGGCGGCGCGCTCGAGCACCGGCCCGGTGTCGACGTAGCTGCGCAGCAGGACGGGCGCGGCGACGAGCGCCTCGATGCCGCTCTCGAACGCGCGCAGCCGCTCGCGCAGCACGTCGTGGTAGTCGTCGCCGCGCGCGTAGCGCGAGATGCGCGCGTCGCCGCCGGCAGCGTCTTCGCCGCGCGCGTAGCGCATTGCGAGCGGGATCAGCGTGCGCGCACCGGGCGCCAGACGGCGCACGTCGATGCGCTCCTCCACGCGGCGCGCGAGGTACGCCATCTCGCCCGCGTAGCCGCGCGCCAGCCACTCGCGCAGGAACGCATTCGTCGCGCCGGGCGCGGCGGGCGCGAAGCCGACGCGGTCGAAGCCGAGCGCGAGCCCGAGCGCGCGAATGCGTTCAGCGAGAGCGCGGACGTCCATCGCCGCGATCTTGGCAGCGATCAGGCCGCGATGCGCTTCTCGTAGGCGCGCAGGCCGGCGTCCGCGGCGAGCAGCAGCAGCACCGCGACGAC
>VGRF01000073.1 GCA_016875395.1 Deltaproteobacteria bacterium
ATCGGGGTCGCCTCGCTCGTCCCGATCCCGCCGGTGAACATCCAGGTCGACGGCTTCAAGGTCAAGTGCGGCAGCGCCAAGCTCCAGGTCGTGCAGACGCTTGCCGACCCGGCCAAGGCGAAGGCGGCGATCCGGACGTTCATCCAGTCCAAGGTGGACGTGATCTGGAAGGTGGCGTCCCAGCGTCCGGGTGAAATCGTCCGGGCGTAGCTCCGCTTGGACGCAATCCTAGGCTGCGATCACCTCCTCGGTCGAGTGCTCGTCTGTCTCGTCGGCCGCGACTCCTCGCCGGAGCCGTTCGATCTCGGCGACCGCGCGCGGGGTCATCAGGACGCCGCGCCAGCCGCGCGAGGAGAGCTCGAGCACGGCCCAGACGAGCGAGAGCGCCGAGGTCTCGCCGGGGAAGCGCCCGATCACCTTCGTCCTGCGCCGCACCTCGACAAAGGTCCGTTCGAGCAGGTTCGTGCTCCGGATCCGCTTGCGGTGCTCGTGCGGGAAGCGCAGATGGCAGACGAGCGCGTCGACGTCGCGCTCGATCACGGACGCCGCCGAGGGGTAGGCGGCCCGGTAGTCGGCGGCGAGGGAGAGCAGACCGGCTCTGGCCTCGGCGACCGAGCCCGCCTCGTCGAGGATCCGCCAGTAGCGCGCCTTCAGCTCCCGATGCAGCCGCTCGGGCAGCTTCTTGGTGACGTTTCTGAGCGCGTGCACGGTGCAGCGCTGCTCGAAGGCGCCCGGCCAGAGCTCGCGCGTCGCCTTCCACAGGCCGGGCGCGCCGTCGGCGACGAGGAGCGCCGGCGAGCGCATCCCGCGTGCGACGAGATCGCGGCCGAAGTCGAGCCAGTCCTCGTAGCTCTCGCGCGAGCCGAGCTGCAAGCCGAGCAACACCTTGCGACCCTCGAGCGTGACGCCCCAGGCGACCAAGACGCCCTCGGCCGGCGTGTCGTCGGGCCTGAGCTTCAGGTACACGGCATCGAGGAAGAGGTACACCAGGTCGTGCTCGTCCAGACGCCTGCCGCACCAGGCGCGGTAGCGCGCCCTCGTGTCCTGACAGATCCGCGAGACGGTCGACTTCGACACGATCGGCCCGTCGAAGGCCTCGTCGAGCGCCGCCTCGACATCGCGCACCGACAGCCCGCGCAGAAACGAGCAGACAACCAGCGCCTCGAGCGCGTGCGTGCGCGCCACCCCCTTGCCGACGATCTCGCTGGCAAACCCGAGCGCCGAGGCGTTGCGCACGCGCGGACGGGAGAGCTCGAGCGGGCCGGCGGTCGTCTTCACCGTCACCCGCTCGTAGCCGTTGCGATGGGAGACAGGCTCGCCGCGGCGCTCGTAGCGCTCACGGCCGAGGAACTCGCTCAACTCGTCCTCGAGGGCCTGTTGCAGGATCAGCCGCGCGCCGAGACGGCCGATCGCCTCGATCGGATCGTCCTCGTCGCTGACCCCGCCGACCAGGTCTTGGAGCTCGCGGCGCAGCCGCTCGCTCGGGACTATGCTCGTCATCAGGGCGTACCTCCTCGTCGACTTCCAGGTCAACGCGGAGGCTACGCCCGATTCAATTCCCCCGGCTCATGGGACGCGACCGGCCAGCGTCATACGAACTGCGAGCTCGAGCAGAAGCGGGCCGGCTTCCTCCTCGACGTCCGCGACCTGCTCCGGCGTCAGCTCCCGGCGCCAGCGGCCGATCGACGACGAGTGGACGGCGCGGAGCGCCTCCGTGAGCGGACGGTTCGGCGCCTCGAGATACCGCGCCAGCTGGGCTCCGACGCCTGCGGGGTCCGTGGCCAGCTCCTCGTAGCGCAGCTCGAAGGCCGACGACGCCCGGGCCGCCGTCACGTAGCGCCGCCATACCCATGCAGCCCGTCGAGCCTCGCTCACCCGGCCGAACTCGGCGCGGCGCTCGGGCTCGACCCAGAAGCGCACGCCGCTGCCGTAGCCGAGCCCCGCGTCGTCGGCCTCTCCGGCCCG
>VGRF01000074.1 GCA_016875395.1 Deltaproteobacteria bacterium
CGGCCGGTCGCCCTCGATATGGACTTTGGAGGCGGGTCCCAGCGCGCAGTACGCCGCATCCTTCCTCTCCCTGAGGAACAGGAAGAAGCGCCAGCCGTTCTGCGGGCTTTCCATGTAGCGCCGTCCCGCCGGTGTGTCCGGGCCCACGTTGTTCTGCGTCTGCCAGTGGAATAGCTCGGGGCTGATGGCGTAGTCGTGGTACGCGATGCTGGCGATGCTGCGGCGCGTGAAGGCGGTGCTGGACGCGGAGCTGTGGCCGGACGGATACAACATCGGCATCAAGGATGGCGCGGCGGTCGAGTGCCTCGCGCTGCGCCGCCGGCAGGCGCTCGTCACCGTCCGACCACCACGCCCAAACGTGGGTGTCGAGCAGCGCTGCCACGGGGCACCGCTTCGCCAAGAAAGGTAGCGAGCGGCAGCTCGTGGGGTGGGCACGGATACCTGGCCGGGAAGGCCTTGACAAAGAGTGTCTATAGTAACCATAATCAACTATTAACAGTGTTTATAGACACACATTCTGCCAACCATTATGCCAACCAAACCCGGCTTCCCCACCCTCGCCCTCGAGCAGCTCGACGAGGCCCTCGCCACCTACGGCTCCGCCGCGACGCGTCCGCCCAAAGGCTGGATCCGCGCCCTGCGAGAGGCGCTTGGCATGAGCGCGGGCCAGCTTGCGCGCCGCGCCGGCGTCTCGCGCGAAACCATCGCGACGCTGGAGCGCAGCGAAGCGAAGGGCACCATCACGCTCGCGAGCCTAGACAAGCTCGCGCGCGCGCTGGGTTGCCGCGTCGCCTACGCGGTCGTCCCTCAAGCAGGCTCGGTCGCCGAACTGCGCCGCGCCCGCGCGCTGGAAGTCGCGCGCCAAGAGCTCGCACCCGTCGCGCACAGCATGCGGCTGGAGCAACAGGGGCTTTCCGTGGAACGTGAGCGCCGGCAGCTCGAGCGCCGCGCGCAGGCGCTGCTTGCCGGCAGCCCGCGCCGGCTCTGGGAATAGCGCTTGGCCGCGGGTGCAACCCCGCTGGAGGCCGATGAGGCGGCCGGGCTCCTGCCGGGGCACATCACGACGCGCGAGCAGCTCGACGAGTGGGAGGCCGAGAACATCCTGGAGGGTGAGCGCTGGGCGCGCGGCCCGGCACGCAGGCGTGCTCCGCTGGACGACGCGTTCCTGCGCGAGCTGCACCGGCGCATGTTCGGGCGCACATGGCGCTGGGCGGGCATGTTCCGCAACACGGAGAAGAATATCGGCATCGCGCCGAACCGGATCGCGGAGGAGGTGCGCAAGCTGATCGAGGACACCAGCGCGCAGCTCGCGGCGAAGGTGGCTCCGCTGGACGAGGTCGCGGCGCGCTTCCACCACCGGCTGGTGTCCATCCATCCGTTCCCCAACGGCAACGGCCGCCACGCGCGCCTGCTGACAGACCTCGTGCTGGGGGCGAACGGCGCCGCGCCGTTTTCCTGGGGAAGGAGCGACCTGGAGCACGCCGGCGTGGCGAGAGAACGGTACCTCGCCGCGTTGCGCGCGGCAGATGCGCGCGACATCGCGCCGCTGATCGCGTTCGTGCGCAGCAGGGATTGAGTGGCTGGGTGGCGCCGCGCCGGAGCCCGGCAAATGTTACCGATCGCGCACATTTACCCCACCCACGCGCCCCCCGGCCCGGCCGCAAATCCCGCTCCCTCCCTGTTTTCGAACGCCTGCGCTATAATCCGCCCCGCTGAGGAGCGTTGCGTTCTCCAGGTAACCGGGGGATCAGGCTCAGCAAATAATCAACGGCGCT
>VGRF01000075.1 GCA_016875395.1 Deltaproteobacteria bacterium
TCCATCCGTCGCCATCGCGCTCGCGTTCGGCGTCAAGAGCTGCGGCCGCGGTCGCGAAGGGGCCGAAGGGTACTACCTCCCAATATTGCTGACCTGGCGACGCGCCGCGCCGTAGCGCTAGGTCGCTTGCGACGCGCACCTCGCGCATCTTGTCAGCCTGCCGTCGCAGCCACTCGGGGCTTCGGCGCCCATCGTACCGTGCGTCGCCCCAGCCTGGGACCGGGGCCGCCCCGGCGTCGAGCTCCGCGCAACGCGGGCAGCCCTCGACGCGGTGGCCCCACGCGACGCGATGAGTGTGCTTGGTCGTCACTCTCTCTCCTTCTCGCTTCGGGCCTCTTCTTCGGTAGTGAACGAAATGGCGTAGCCTGCGAGTAGCCACAACTCCGCCGTGCGAATGGCGTTCAGCTTCGAGCGCTTCCAGGGCGACCACTGCGCCGAGCCGCGCCCTCGCATCGTGAAGCGCCCATCGCGCGCGAAGATGATTCGCCCGGACTTGCTCTCGCCCACCATTACCTCATCCGTCATTTCTCTCTCCTGCGCGGCGGAATTGCCGCTTGCGCGCTGATCCGCCGTTGGTTGGTTGAGTTCAGCCTGCCTCATCAGCGCCGGGTGGCTATTCCGGCGGACGCCCGCGAGGGGCGTTTCGGCTAGCGGCGTGCGCCGTGCGTAGCGATGGTGACGCTGCGAATGAGCACGAGCGCGGCGGCGCGGATTTCGTCGGCCTCGTCGGGGTGTGCATCTTGCTTCGAGGCGAGCGCATTCAGCAGCGAGCGGACGCCTACGATCACGTCAAAAACCTCTTGTTTCATCTTGCCGCCGCTCTGCTCGAAGTAGTTGCACAGATCCGAAACGAGTTGCGCGTCGCGCGGGCCCGCGGCCAATAGCGCGCGGTAGTGGTACTGCACGTCGTCCATTTGTCTGCTCTCCCTCGCGGCGGAATTGCCGCTCTATGCGCGCTGATCCGCGCTTGCATCGCCCAGGGATGCCTGAGCGATGGCAGCGAGGCTCGGTGCGTCAGCAATCGTTCCAGCGACTCCACCTCTTGCAGCCGCAATGCGCCGGGCAGAGCGCGCGAAGCGCGGCATGGTCGCGCGAGTCCGCGAACATCTCGGAAGGCGCACCTTCCGGCGCACCGATGCTCCGGCGACCTCGGCGGCAGAAGTACCCCATGCGCTCGATGCGCTCGATGGTCGCCTCGATGCCATCGGGGCCGATCTCGGCAGCATGCCAGTTGCCGCGCAGCGTGCCGCCGTTGTAGTAGTAGATCACGTCATAGTTCATCTCTTGCTCCCCTTTCGCGGCGTGATTGCCGCTTGCGCGCTGATCCGCGCTTGCATCGCCCACGGGTTACGTGAGCGATGGCAGCGAGGCTCGGTGCGTCAGTCGAGAAGCGCCCAGCCGACATCGGCAAGAGCTTCGGCCTCAGTCTCGAATGGACCAAAAGGCTCGGAATCCGGCAAGCATCCCGGGAAGCATGCTTGCCAGTACCAGCCGCGCGTGAACCGTTGGTTGGTTGAGGACACGTAGAACGTCTCCACGTCAGGTAGCGCGTGGGGATCGGCGGCGCGGGTTTCGTCGCTGTAGTGCTGGGCCATTCTTCTCTCTCCTCGCGGCGGAATTGCCGCATGCCCACCATAGCACAGGAACGTGCTGCGCAATACTGCGGAGCAATGTTTTTTTGGGCTTCCGCCGTCGCCTCGCGCTTTCCCGCCGGGCCCCGCCGGGCCCCTGCCACTCCCTCCGAAGCTCGCGAGCTCCGAGGCCCTCGAGG
>VGRF01000076.1 GCA_016875395.1 Deltaproteobacteria bacterium
CGGCCTCGCGATTCACGAAGTGGCCGGCGGGCTCCTCCATCTCCGTGAGTCCTTGTCGGTGCTCCTTCAGCAGCGCTTCCATCGGCCCGAGCTCGGTGAGCAGCGTGGTGCCGAGCGCGCCGACGCCCAGGCGGCCCGCGAGCCGGAACGACTCGGGGCTCGAGCACGTCTGCCAAAGCCGCGGGTGCGGCTTCTGCAGCGGCTTCGGGATCACGTTGCGCGGGGGAATCTTCAGCAGCTCCGAGTCCCACGAGAACTCTTGCTGCGTCCACATCTTCGGAATCATGCGCATCGCTTCGATGAGCTGCTGCCGCGAGGTGTTCGGGTCGACCTGGAACGTGTCCCACTCGCCGGCGCCGGTGCGCGCCAGACCGAGCTCCGCTCGTCCGCCGCTGATGTGGTCGAGCAGCGCGAGGCGCTCCGCGACGCGCAGTGGGTGGTTGATCTTGAACGGCGCGAGCACCCCTGCGTGGCCCAGATGGATGCGCTTCGTGCGCGTCGCGATCCAGGCGAGCTGCACCTCGGGCGCACTGCTCCAGCTGAACTCGAGCGCGCCGTGGTGCTCGACCGTCCACCAGGTGTCGAAGCCGACCGCGTCGGCGTGCTCCGCCTGCGCGAGCGTCTCCGCGTAGACGCGCTGCTCGTGATCCGGCAGAAACGGCGCGGCCTTCTGCGTCTCGCAGAACACGTCCAGCTTCATCGAGACACCTCGGCCGCGCCGAGTGCGCGGCGCGAGTGATTAGGACGACGACGTGCTCGGCTCAGTATGCCCAGCCGATCTTGAACCCGTAGAGGCGCGGCGGATGCAGGTTCCCCTGCTCCGGGAACAACTCCGAGCCCGCGCCCACCGAGAGGTTCATGATGTGGTCGTTGTCCTCGACGTTCGTCATGTACAGCTCGACGTTGAACTGGCCGGCGTCCATCGGCGGCGCGTCCCAGCGCACGCGCACGTTCCACTGGTCCCACGCCGGCGCGCGATCGCGGTCGAGCTGGTAGGGCCGGAAGAAGGCCTCGCTCTGGTAGTGCCAGTCGAAGCGCGGCGTCAGCGTCGAGGCGCCCAGCTCGAACGCGTACTGGCCGCCGAGGCTCAGCGACCACTCCGGCGTGCGGTTCAGGCGATTCCCGCTCTGGTCGGTCGTGGTGGCTCCGCCGAGCCCGGCCGGCACAGGATCGGCGCTCGTGTACTTGCTGTACTCAGCGTGGTTCCACGCGACCGTGCTGTCGAACTGCAAGCCGTCGAAGGGCGCCGCGACCAGCTCGAGCTCGATGCCTCCGACCTTGGCCGTCGCAGCGTTCTCGATGAGCGCGCCGAAGCCGGTCAGGATGAACACCTGGAGGTCGTCGTAGTCGTTGAAGTACGCGGCGACGTTCGCCTGCAGACGGTTCTCGAACCAGCGCGTCTTCGCACCCACCTCGTACGCCCAGATGTCCTCGGGGTCGTAGATGTTGTCTCGAGCCGGGTTGGCCCCCAAGGAGCCGCCGCTCTTGTAGCCCTTCGCGACCGACGCGTAGAACATCAACTCGTCCGCGGGCCGGTACTCGAGGACGAAGCGGCCGGTCAATCGATCCCAGCTGTCGCCTTGCGGATCAGACACGAACGGAGCGAAGGCGCCGGGCGGGCACGGACACGGCGGGAAACCCAATGCCGTGAACGAGAAGTGGCTCGCCTTG
>VGRF01000077.1 GCA_016875395.1 Deltaproteobacteria bacterium
TGGCCGCGCCGCCGTTGCCTGATTACCCTAGGTGGCAGTTTAAGCTGATCGGTCTCCATCTTTCCCCTTTCTACCACCGCCAGCTTAGAACATGGTGCTTCACGCGTCAAGTTCAGCGTCGCGTACCAAGGCTCAGCGCGGAGAGTGAGACACGAGTAATCGACCACACCCCCCGCTGGGCATCGGCGCCTCGCGCGCGCTGGCGTGACGCGAGCTTCTCTCGCGGGCGCGTGCGTGATGCGCTGGCGTGCGCGACACGGAACGTGCGCGACGCGTGGTTCGATGCGTAGCACGCGTGGCGCGGCGAGTAGCACGCGGCGAGCGGCCAGGGGCACACCATCCTAGAACCTACTTCCCATACCTAGTTCTACACGCAGGAACGCGCACAAGAGAGTCACAGCCGCGGCGCGATATCTGGCCCAGGTTCAAAACTTGACAGGCTGGCGCGAAAAATGGTGAGATGTTTTCACGTAGATACGTTGTCTACGTGATGGAAGTTAGTAGGAAGGGTATGGCGTGATGAGTGATGAGATGCGGTTCATTTGGACCTGCGGGCTTTGCGGCCGCGCGGACTTCACGTCTGAAGTAGGCGCGTTGACGCATAAGGTCTCAGTAAAGGGCAAAGGTGGCAAAGCGTGTCCCGAAGCGGGCCGTACGATTCACAAGGCTGTCAAGCCTGAAGCTACCGCGACAGCGGCCAAGAGCGTGGTCGTGGAAGCTGCGGCCAAGAGCGTGGTCGTGGAAGCGGCCGCAGCTAAGACCAAGAGCGTGGTCGTGGAAGTCCTACCCGCAGCGTCCGCGGGACAGGTAGTCGTGGAAGCTGCGGCCAAGACCAAAGCCAAGACCAAAGCCAAAGCCAAAGCTGTCAAGACTACGACCTGCGCACTCTGCGCGGAAGTAATACCGACTACAAAGCTGTCCAAACACGATTGCCAAGGCACAACGCGCGCCGCGCAGCTAGCAGCGGACAGCGTCGCGCAAGCTGTACCTGAGAAGCAGCTAACCGCGCATGCAGCCGCAGCTGCTAAGAACGATCGGCCGCACGGCCGTACAGCTATGCCAGATAGCTACGTCATGCTCACCCGGCTTGAATGGCACGCGTTCGCGTCTACCGTCGCGGACTTTACGGTCGATCGGTATGAGGAACGCGTCAAGGCTGCAGCCGAAGCGCTTATAGCTATCCGCGAAGCTGGCCTAAAGCCGGAGCTAAGCGTAGACACCGCGCGAGCTCTCAATAGCTCCGCGGATTCGCCGCTACCTGTGCATGAGACGGCCACAGCCGAAGCTGTGAAAGTCTCACAGGACGACGGCTACGGCCACATCTAGCTAGCACGCACAGCTAGATTGGAGCGGGCCCGGAGTAATCCGGGCCCGTTTCATTTGTGCGCAGTTTCCGATCGCCCAACCTAACCGCGCGGCCGCCGATGTGATGGCAGGAAACGGCCCGAGAATCAATTTTGCGGCCATCCTAGCGGCCCGCGAGTACCTAGACAGCGGCGCGCGATTATCCGTGCCTTAAATCGAAAATTAGCTTTGCCACAGCTACCCCTGCCACAGCTACCCCTGCCACAGCTACCCCTGCCGCGCAATCGACACCGCAATTCTCACGCGTTGACGCGTGACTCGCGCGCCGCGCGCCGCGCGCCTA
>VGRF01000078.1 GCA_016875395.1 Deltaproteobacteria bacterium
AGAGCGCATCCCCACTCCCGCCCGTGGCAAGCGCCGCAGTCCCCGCATGACACGACCAGTGCCGAATGCCATCACTGACGAAGGTGCGAGCCCCTTTCAGCACAACCACGCAGCCGCAGCGCTGCGCGAGCGCAGCCGCAGCAGCACCAGCGCCCTCGCCGATTGGATCGCCATCGATGTTGAGCGCCTTCGCGAGCCGCAGGAACTCGCCAGGATGCGGCGTCATCACGATGGGGCCGCCGCCCATGTCGCGAGTGAAGTCGACCAGCCGCGCCAGAGCGTTCAGCGCATCCGCATCGACAACCAACGGAACCTCTGCGTGCGCAACCAAACGAATCACCAGCTGCTCCACCGCGAATCCTTCACCGAGGGC
This sequence comes from Deltaproteobacteria bacterium, assembly GCA_016875395.1. NCBI lineage: Bacteria > Pseudomonadati > Myxococcota > Myxococcia > Deltaproteobacteria bacterium. Next base: position 374 of record VGRF01000078.1, read on the forward strand.
GGGTCCGACGACCGCCGCATCCGAGCGCGCAAGGACAGGATCGATCACCTCCGCACACGCGGACGGGAGCAGATTCCCCTCCGCATCGACGGGCAGAGCGTGCCCCGTCGCACTCTCAAGACTCGCAAGCGCTGCCGCCGCGAGCGGTTCGGGAACAGCCAACTCCGCGAGCCCGCACCCTGCGCGGATCGCGGCTCGTGCCGAGAGAACTGGACCACCGAGCATCAACCGCGGCAGCCGTGCACAGCCACCCAGCACAAGGACGCGACCGAATGTCCCCTTGTGACCCGCACTGTCGCGCGGCGGAAGCGGCGGACAGGGGCTGACGCCTTCACCGCAGATGCCCTCGACGAGCGCATCAATCGACACGCAGCACCTCGATCTTTACATTCCCGATGACGGCAACAATCGCGCTGAAATCCGCATCCAACTGCGCATCGTCCTGAACGCTGGTGGCAAGCAGCAGATGTCCTGGGTGGAAGGCACGCGAATCGAGCGTCGCGTCAAGGTCATGCCAACGACCTCCCAGCATCGCCTGGGTCCACATGTGCCAGACAAGAACATGCTCACCGCCCGCGAAACGGTCGGCATAGACCATCCCGCTCGCCACGCGTGCGCGGATGCCTTGCGCGCGAAGCAGTGCCGCGAGGAGCACGGCATGCTCGGAGCAGTCGCCCGACTTCGTGCGGACCACTTCGCTCGCTCCCGCGAAGGCCGTCGCCATCGACTTGTTCGTGATGAATCGGAAGACTCCCGCACGGAGCGCCTCTGCCCGCGCCGCTTCCGCAGAGTCCGCCGACAGCCCCGCAGCGCGCAGGATGCTTGAAGCGAGTTCACGCACCGCAGGCTCGTCGCAGTCGATCAGGATCGATGCGCGGAGCAACGCCATGTCCTCGCGCTCGGCAGCGGTCGCCTCGCTCGAGCGCGACGCATCCACGGATACCTCGACGGCACCGTCCTCGACCGCGCTCACCACTTGCGCCCCGGAACTCTCGAGCGTGGGCGGCGCGCCTTGCACACTGCGCACCCTCATCACCGCGCGCGAAGCACGCGGGAGGCGTTCCCCCGCAGTACCGACCTCCACCACGCTGCGCCCAATGAGATCGAGTTGCGCGCCGCCCTTCGCTGCGGCGCGTGCTGCGCGTTCCGTGGAACGCCGCGCGACCATCTCGCCCACGGGCAGCGGCGTCACCGACCGC
>VGRF01000079.1 GCA_016875395.1 Deltaproteobacteria bacterium
GGGCGGCTGGCGCAGGACGAGGACAAGGACGTGCGCGAACAGGTTGCGGGAAATGCGTCGACGCCCGCGGAAGTGCTGGGGCGGCTGGCGCAGGACGAGGACTGGGAGGTGCGCATGGGCGTCGCGGGAAACGCGTCGATGCCCGCGGAGGTGCTGGGGCGGCTGGCGCAGGACAAGGACACGGACGTGCGTGCTGCCGTTGCGGCAAACGCGGCGATGCCCGCGGAGGTGCTGGGGCGGCTGGCGCAGGACAAGGACAAGGACGTGCGCCGGGGCGTCGCGGGAAACGCGTCGACGCCCGCGGAGGTGCTGGGGCGGCTGGCGCAGGACAAGGAGGAGAGGGTGCGCGCGTACGTCGCGGGAAACGCGTCGACGCCCGCGGAGGTGCTGGCGGGGCTGCTGGGTCCGTCGTGGGAGCTGGCGGCGTGGCTGGTGGGCGACAGTACGCTGCCGGGGGCGGTTGCTGCGTGGCTTCGGAACGCGCCGCTGAGCAATTCCGCCGTGGAGGAGCGACTTGAGGCCCTTGGGCGAGTGGAGGGCGTGGCGGTGTTGCGGCGGGAGTATGTCGGGCGGCTCGTGGCAGGCAGCCGGACAAGCGTGAGCCGGACCGTCGGTCTTTTGTTCGCCGAGGCAGGTCCGGCGGTGCTGGCGAAGTGCCAGCGGTCAGTGTGGTGGATTGACCGATGTGCGATTGCTCAGAATTCGGCGACGCCGCCCAGTGTGCGGCAGGCCTATCAGCGGGATCCACACCCGACCGTGCGGGAGGCGTTGGCGTCCGTAGCAGCGGGTGCTGCGAGGAGCCAAGACGGTCGTGACACTCCGGTCGTGGAGGGGGTGGAGCCGAGTCGGGACTGGCAGGCAGCCTTTCGAGAAGCGCTCGCCTCGTGGGATACGCGGCTGGTGGAGGACGTCCCATCGGCCACGCGGAAGGCCTTCCAGGGGATGGCCTTCTTGCTCTGGCGGCAGTCTGTGCGTGAGGGGCTGACCGAAGTGCCGCAGATGCTGCTCCGGCATGCGGCGCGGCAGAGGGGCCCCGATGCCATCGACGAGGCCCTGCGCCAGGGCCTCGCGAGGAACGCGTCGACGCCCGCGGAGGTGCTGGGGCGGCTGGCGCAGGACAAGGACAAGGACGTGCGTGCTGCCGTTGCGGGAAATGCGTCGACGCCCGCGGAAGCGCTGGGGCGGCTGGCGCAGGACGAGGCCGAGTTCGTGCGCGGGTGCGTCGCGGGAAACGCGGCGACGCCCGCGGAGGTGCTGGGGCGGCTGGCGCAGGCCCTGGCCGAGGACGTGCGCAAGGGCGTCGCGGGAAACGCGACGACGCCGGCGGAGGTGCTGGGGCGGCTGGCGCAGGACGAGGACAAGGACGTGCGCGAACAGGTTGCGGGAAATGCGTCGACGCCCGCGGAAGTGCTGGGGCGGCTGGCGCAGGACGAGAACGAGCACACGCGCCGGGGCGTCGCGGGAAACGCGTCGATGCCCGCGGAGGTGCTGGGGCGGCTGGCGCAGGACGAGCACAAGGACGTGCGTGCTGCCGTTGCGGGAAATGCGGCGATGCCCGCG
>VGRF01000080.1 GCA_016875395.1 Deltaproteobacteria bacterium
AGTCGTGCGGGTCGCACTCGCCGCGCGCAGTGCGCGCGGCAAGGTCGTGGGCCACCGTACCTTCGGCGGCCTCGGGGCTCGACCGCCGTGGTGCATCGAGCGTCAAGCCGACCGCAGCGCTGCACTTGACCCATCTGTGCGCAGCGCTGGGTGGATACTTTGCGTGCGCCGTCACAAAGTCAGCGCCTTCACCACGTCCGCGTGCTTGCCGGGTGGCACGTCGCTAACGCGGGAGTACCCGAGCGAAGACATCAAACTGGTCGCACGCTCCATTCCGTGCTTGCTAGCGAACGCAACGAGCGCCGCTTTGACTTCGCGAGCGCCTACCACAACCGGCTGCGACTGGATCTCCGCGAGGACAACAGGCGCAGCGGGCAGCGCGGGCTTTAAAGTGACAGGCAGCAGCGCCAGCGCTTCGGTTATTTCAGTGCGCACGAGCGTCTTCAAGGCAAGATAATCCAAGGAAGGGGCGGCGTCGAGCGGTACTAGCTTTTTCCGACGGGGCATACTGGTCTCCTCAAAAGGTTGAGGCGAGACGGTAGGCCCGCCTCGCCTCAACGTCAAGCGCGCGCTTTAAAAGCGCGCCGCGCTAGTTCTTCTCCGCGCGGGCCTTGGCGCGCGTGGCGCGCACGCCTTCGGGGATGATGATCGACAGCACGCGGCGCTCATCATGCCACGCCTCGCGCGGCGCGCTGCCGGCACCCATGACCGCGATGAGCGCATCGAGCGCGCTCGCCTTGGTCGAGTACTCCAGCACCGAGACGCCGCCCAGTATCTGCGGGTCGCGGGCCAGTTCATGCGCGCGCGTGTAAGCCTCGGCGCGGGTGCGATACGCCTGCATGGCGTCGCGCCCCTCGCGCGAGTAGCGCACGGCGAACAGTCTGGTAGCCATTCTCAGATCTCCTCGTGGATTAAATGGTTCATCTTGCACCAGTGCGCAACGTAGGCCCGCGTAGTAATGTCGGCGGGCATCGGCAACGCCCGGCCGTGCGTGCGCACCGGGTAGCCGGTCAAGTCGCGCAGCTTGCGCTCGTGGCCGTAGAACCAGTAACCGGCCCGGCCGTCCGACCGGAGCACCGCCCGCCGTGCGCGTTCCTGCTCGCGCACGAGGGCCCCTTCGGTGCCGGGAAAGCGGGCCGCGATGGCAGCGGAAAAGGTGATGGGCATGGCTAGGCCCCTTTCCGCGCGGTGACCTTGATCACGATCACCTCGACCGTGCTTGTGTGCGCGGTGACCAGTTGGCGGCTGGGCTGCAGCTTCTCGGCGACCGCCTTCCAATCCACGAGCGTGCGCTCCTGCGTGAACACGTTGGCGTCGTACAGCACGCCCTCGATGCGGCCGGGGCCGGCGGCCTTGAGGCCCGCTTCGATCATTTTCGCCTGCGCGGTCAACTCCGCGATTTGCGCCTTGAGCGCGCCCAGTTCATCGACTACTTTGAGTTCAATTTTCATTTCGGTTCTCCTCGTTTCGTTTCGGTTTAGGTCGTTTGCAC
>VGRF01000081.1 GCA_016875395.1 Deltaproteobacteria bacterium
GGGGGATGTCCCGTACGCTGTTGATCTTCGCGTGATCGAAGCGGCGGTCTCGCGGGTTGACGGTTCCTACGCGGCTTTCTGCTGACGGTCAAGAGTGTTGTGCTTGATGGCGCGATCGAGGGCGGCGTTCAGCTTCGACATGTCGGCGTGACCGCGCACGCGGCGGAAGCCGACCGAGGCGCGCACGACCGCTGCGCCGACCCAGCGCAGCAGCATCGCGCCACCCTGCCAGTTCTTCACGTTGCGCGTGAAGCGGCCGATGCCGCCGTTCAGGTTCTCGATCGCGTTCGTGCTGCGCAGCGTCCGGTAGAGGGCACCTCGGACGCCGAGGCGCTGTAGCATGAGCGTCTCGGCGAGGCCCTCGAGCAGCGAACACGCCGCACCGGGGTGATCGCGCTCGAGCGAGCCCGCGAGCGCACGGAGGCGGCGCTCGGCGATCGCTGCGTCGTTCATCTCCCAGGCCGCGCGCAGGACGCGGCGCACGCGCGGCCGGACGTTCTCGGGAAGGTGCTCGAGGACGTTGCGCTGCTTGTGCACCTGGCAGCGCTGGACGATGCCGAGCGGTCCGAAGACGTCGCGGATCGCCTTGCGCAGCGCCTTGGAGCCGTCGATCACGAAGAGCGTCGCCTGCTCTGTGCTCAGGCCGCGGTCGATGAGATCGGCGAGCAGCGCCTTGGCGACGGTGGCGTTCTCGGTCGCGCCCTCACGCAGCGCCAGCACGTGCTTCTTGCCGTCCGCCGTCACCCCGAGAGCGATCAGGATCGTGTGGTCGTGGAACACGATGCCGTCGATCAGCACGGCTCGGATGCCGAGATCGCCGATCGGGTGCTCGGTCAGCTCGCGCAGGCGCTCGGTCGAGAGCGCGACGAAGCGCCGCGACACGGCGCTCTTCGAGATCGCGCGTCCGACCTCCGGCGCGGGCAGCGGGTCGACGACGTCGCGGTAGCCACGCGTCGACACGCCGCGCGCGATCGCGCGCCACGTGCGCCGGTCGAGCGGGTCGCGGTCGGCCGCAAACGCGAAGCTCGGCAGCACGAGTTCGCCGTCGGCGCTGCGGGCGCGGAGCCTGCGCATCGCGATCCGCTGGCCACCGAGCGTCACCTCGCTCGGGACGCTTCCGGCCCGCACCGCCGCGCGCTCGGGAAGGCGCTTACCCTTCGGGCCGCACAGGGCGACGCGGTCCTGCTCCATCATCGCCCGCAGCACCTCACGACCCGTGTCGACGAAGAGCGCGAAGAGGTCGCCCTGCGCGGCCTGCAGGGACTCCAGGACGGGCAGCGGGATCTGGACGGACACGACGGGGGCTCGAAGAGCGGTCGAGTTTCTGGCAGAGTCCTTCACGGCGGTTCCTTTCGTTTTTGGTTTGGCGACCACCGTCCCTTCGGGGGACAGCGGATGGAACCGCCACTTCTTCAACTCGTCAAATCAACACGCTCCGGGACATCCCC
>VGRF01000082.1 GCA_016875395.1 Deltaproteobacteria bacterium
TCACGCCTGGCGCCGACACACCACTTACGGGTGGCGCTCAGGCAAACCACAAGGTTGACTGGCTGCTCACGCTTACCGACCTGGCCGGTAACGACGGCTGGACAGACTCGGACGGCGACATCAGCGACAACGTCCTCGTGACATGTACCGCCGCCTCCAGCTGTGGTGGTGGTGAAGGTCAACCCGCAGGACGTGGTGCGGCGTACGTAGTCAAGATCGACCAGACGGTTCCGTCACTCAAGACCGATTCAACGTTCACCGGTCACTACTGGGACACTGCACTCTCGACGCCGGCGCTTGCACAGGACAAAGCGACGAGCATAGAGGTCCGGTTCAACGACGACATCGACGCGACGTCGGTTCAAGGCTCGGACTTCAAGGTAACGATCTCGTCGGTCGATCAGACGCCGACCGCGGCGGAAGTCTTCTCAGGCTCACCTGCCAGCGTGTTCCTGACGCTGGCCACTGCCATGAAGACGAACGACCTGCCGAAAGTCACGATCGTGGGAGACATCACGGATTCGGCCGGGAACAAGATTACGGCCGCTTCACTGGCGTCTATCACGGCAAAAGACTCGATTAAGCCTGGTCTGACGGTCACCCTGTCCGGTGGATCGTCTGCGGCGAACCCGGGTACCGTCACGAAAGACGCGATGACGATCACGATCGAGTCGGACGAGACGATTACCGGCGACCCCGCGGTGGAGGTCTTCAACACTGGGTCGGTATCGGACAAGATAATTCCGGCGGTCAACCAGGGTGGTAACAAGTGGGTTGCCACCTACGCAAAGGGAAGTTCCGCAGCTGGTACCAAGTCGGTCAGGGTCATCGGAACTGACACTGCCGGTACGATCGATGGTGCGACCAACTCGACCACGAAAGGAAACGCCGACTCGACCAATAGCGCGGCTATCAAGTTCACGCTGGACTTTACGGCGCCGACGGTCGCACTGCAGACGGCCACTACGGAGGATCGGCAACCGTTCGTGGTCTTCGTGTTCTCTGAGGCGGTTGTCTCGATCCAGCAGGCCACGACGAGCGGCGTTGACATCTCGGCCAAGCTGTCCGCTTCGACCGACAAGACAAAATACACCTACAAGGCGACCGCTGACATGGCGGTTGGCACCCACACGTTCGTTATTCAGGGCACGGACGACGCAGGTAACAAGTCGGCCGCGACGACTCTGACCCTGACGATCACGGAGAGGGCGAAGTTCGAGTTGCCGTTGAACCCGGGCTGGAACCTGGTCTCGCTGCGAACCGATCCGGTTGACCCGGCGATCAACGCAGTGGCGACACCGGCCGGCATCTCGACCGTGATCGCGTACGACCCGACCGCCAAGGATGGGCCCTGGGTCGTTGCGACTCGCGGCGCAGATGGCAAGCTGGTTGGTAGCCTGACCACGATGGACGGCT
>VGRF01000083.1 GCA_016875395.1 Deltaproteobacteria bacterium
TGGCCGCGTGTGGCGGCGGGGAGAAGGTCGTCGAAGTCACGAGGGTCGTCGAGAAGCCGGTTGCTCAGACGGTCGTCGTCGAGAAGCCGGTGGCAATCGAGAAGGTCGTTCAGCAGACGGTCGTCGTCGAGAAGCCGGTGACAGTCGAGAAGGTCGTTCAGCAGACGGTCGTCGTCGAGAAGCAGGTCGACAAGGTCGTTGAGAAAGTCGTCGTCCAGACCGCCACGCCTCAGCTTCCTCCGACGCCGACGCCTCGGCCGGCTGCAAAGCCTGCGCCCAAATCGAAGAACGCGCGGGGCCAGCTGGTCTGGGCTACTGTCGACGGCATCGGCACAGGGGGCTTTAACGCCATGGGTCTGTGCTGCGGTGGGAAAGCTATGGGGGTCGTCGAGACGCTCTTCAGGCCCACGCATGAGAAGGGGACCGAGACGCCGCTCCTTGCAGCGTCCTGGAAGCTTGACGAAAAGCAGCCGCCCGAATTCGTTCAAGTGACGCTGAGGAAAGGCGTCCCTCTGCACAAGGGGTACGGGGAACTTACCGCGGAAGACCTTGTCTGGTCGGTCAACGACACCAACGCAAATACGTCGGCGCAACACGGTTCAGGCAGAGTAAGCATCGCGGACGGTTCCGGCGAGTGGGCAGGGTTTCTTGGCAAGACGCCTGCCGAGGTGATCGACACCTATACGGCGAAGATCTATTGGACGAGCTTCGACCCGCGCTGGACCACCTGGTTTTTCGGGCAGGACGGTCTGGGCGCCGGGGTGGTCAGCAAGAAGGCATTCGAGAAGAACGGCCTCAACTGGAACCTGGACAACATAGTCGCGACCGGGCCGTACGAGGTCGCCGAGTTGAAAAGCGGTGAAAGCTATGTTGTCCGTGCGGTACCGAACCACTGGCGAAAGACCGCCCAGGTCCAGACCATAAAGCGAGTCCTAGTGCCAGATGAAACCGTCCGGCTGGCAATGTTGCAGACCGGCGAGGCTGATATCGCCGACATCAGCCAGAAAAACATCCCGGAAGTGCAGCTATTCGGAATGGTCAGCAAGGGGTCCGGCACGGCAGAGATGCTGACCGTCATGTTCGCCGGCAACCTGTGGGAGGACACGCACCCAAAGACCGGAGCCAAGCTCGAAATTCTTACATATGGCGCCGACCAGCCCTGGCTGGGTAACCCGCGCACTCCGGACGACAGCAACAACCCCAAGGGCATGAACGACATGGAGCAAGCCCGGCTCGTGCGCCAGGCCCTGGCGATGGCGATCGATCGCGACCTGGTGAACAAGGCGGTCTTGTCTGGCCTCGGGTGGCCGGTATACATCCCGTACTTTGACATCAATAACCGCAACTGGAACGACAAGTGGAAGGTTTCTTTCGACACCAAGAAGGCT
>VGRF01000084.1 GCA_016875395.1 Deltaproteobacteria bacterium
CGCTTCTTGTCCGCCTTGGTCGAGAAGCCGCCGCTGAGGTCGACGTAGTCGTTGCGCGAATAGTGCTCGGACCAGCGGTGCGAGGTGGCGTTCTGCACCTCGCCGATCACGGTGACTTCCTGGGACTGCTTTGGAACGAGCAGACGATCTCCCGGCCGGAGCACGATGTCGGATGGACCGCCGGGAGAACCTCCGGCGATGGCCTCGACGTCGATCACCAAACGGCCCACCGCGGCGGTGCTCTCGAGCTGCGCGAGCAGCGACTCTGCAACGGAGATCGCCGGCGGCGTCTGCGCGCCACCTTGGAGGGCGAGCATCGCGAGGTCGCGCCGCAGACGCTGCGCGAGTACGTCGAGCTGCTGCTGCTCGCGCTCGCGCAGGTCTTCGCGCATGAAGATTGCGCCCTCGGGGAATGCGAGCTCGGTGAGTCCCCCCGCACGCTGGAGCACGGAGTGGAGGGTCTCTCCTCGGCGAAGCGGGTAATCGCCAGGGAAGCGCACCTCGCCCACCAGCGTGACGGACTCGTCCTCTCGCCACTCCGGGAGCTCTTGGATGGTGAGGGTGTCGTACGGAGCGAGCTCACTGTCCGCGGAATCGTCGCCCCGAATGACTGCGGCGAGGTCGATCTTCACGAGCTCGGCCTTGCGAAACTCGCCGTCTAAAACCTGCTGGCGTGTGAGCTCTGCGCTCCCGCCGTATGCGGCGTCTTCGAGGCTGCCGCCTGCGCGCAGCAGGTCGCTCACGCGCATGCCCGGCTCGAGCGGATACTGGCCCGGCGCCCGCACACGCCCGGCGATGCTCACAACTTGCAGCGGCGCGTCGTGGGTCGCCTGAGAGCGCAGCTCGCGCACGATCGCCGAGACGGCCCGGTCGCGGCCCGACTGCAAATCGAACACGGTGAGCTGATCGCGTGGCTCCAACTCGACATCGTTCTCAGAGCCCCGGTTCGCGAGGGCAGCCGCGAGATCCGCAGAGAGCGCGATGAGCCGTCGGTCTGGCGGCAGCTCGCGTCGAATGAGCACGTAATGCGTGTCCGCCTTCGGGCGCAGGTCGGCGAACGAGAGCACGTCGCTGATGCGAAGCCCGGGGCGATGTTCGTGCGCGCCGGGCCGCAGTACGTGGCCGTCGACGAGCACCGCGCCCTCGAGCGTGTCGCGGATCGGGTTCACGCGTAGGCGGTCGCCGTTGCGGAGTTTCAGTGCGCGCGCTTCGGGCGAGCCGAGTGCCACGTTGACGACAACGCGCTCGCCACGCTCGTTGATTCGCTCGAGGCGCGCCTCGCGCGCGTCGGCGCGGGGAGCCAGGCCGCCGGCGAGCTGAACCAGGTCTGCCAGCGTCGAGCCCGGCCGGATCTCGTAGAGC
>VGRF01000085.1 GCA_016875395.1 Deltaproteobacteria bacterium
CCTGCGTCGCCTCGTCGGCGAGCGCGGGAGTCACCGTCAGCGCAGCCAGCGCGAGTGCGACTGCCGCAGAGCGAATGAACTTGTGCATCTCGAACCTCCCTCGCGGCGCTGCGCGCCGCTCACCCATCGGACGCGAGTTTCGGAGTCGAATTCGAAAGCGCAACCCGCCCGACACCGTTTTGTGTCGCAGCGCGGGAGCGTCAGAACTGCCGAGTCGTGTCGAGCAGAATCGTCACGGGCCCGTCGTTCACGAGCGCCACGCGCATCGCGGCCCGGAAGCGCCCGGTGATCGTGGTCACACCCAGCCGGCGCGCCTCCTGGACCACGGCCTCCACCAGCGGCTCGGCTTGCGGAGGCTCAGCGGCCCTCACGTACGACGGCCGCCGCCCCTTTCGTGCATCACCGAGCAGCGTGAACTGAGACACCACGCCGAGCGTGCCGCCCGTCTCGAGCAGCGAGCGGTTCATGCGCCCCTCGGCATCGGGGAACACGCGCAGGTGCACGAGCTTTGCGGCGAGCTCCTTCGCGTCGGCCTCGCCGTCCTCGCTCGCGACGCCCACGAGCGCGAGCAGCCCCGCGCCCATCTCGCCCACCAGCTCGGCGGCCACCGTGACGCGCGCCTCGCACACGCGCTGCACCACTGCGCGCAACTACAGCGCGTCCTGCTTCGCGAAGCGCCCCTGATAACTCGCGCGGCCCTCGGCGCGCATCACGACGAGCTGACAGAGGCGCACGCCGGCGTGGATCTCGAGCGGATGCCCCGAGACGTTGCTGATCTCGAGCACCTGGCGATTCGACACGCCGGGCTGCACGAACGCCGAAGTGACGTGAATCATCAGGCCGAGCCGCGCGAAGCGGCTGCGGCCCTCGAGCAGACCGCACAGATCCTGCGCGAGGGTGATGCGCTCGCGCGTGATGCCGTGAATCGTGGCGCCGGGCGCGAGCACGTACGGCTGCGCGAGCGAGGCGACGCGCGTGTGCTCGCGATAATCCGTGTCCTCGCGGATCGGAATCGTCGCCGTGTTGCGCTCGATCACGCGAATCTCGTCGCCGAGCGTGAGGTCGATCGAGGCCGGCCCGACCTGATCGGGCGCGAGCGGCTCGATCACGATGCGCCGCGCAGCGATCTCCTCGAGCAGCACTTCGCGCGTGAGAACGGTCATCGCGGCGCACACTACCATCGCGCGATGCACCCGTTCTTCGAGCGCGCGCGTCCCCTCGTCTTCGGCCACCGCGGTGCGTGCGGCGAACGCCCGGAGAACACGCTCGCCTCCTTCGAGCTCGCGCTCGCGCAGGGCGCCGACGTGATCGAGACCGACGTGCACCTGACGCGCGATGGCGAGGTGGTCGT
>VGRF01000086.1 GCA_016875395.1 Deltaproteobacteria bacterium
ACCTCGCGCTCAGCGACACGGTGATGGGCCTGCTCACGGGCACGGCGTTCGCGGTGTTCTACGCGACGCTGGGGCTGCCCATCGCGCGGCTCGCCGACAAGTGGGTGCGCCGCTCGATCATCGCGCTCGGCCTCGCGCTCTGGAGCGCGATGACGGTGCTCACCGGCGCGGTGCAGAACCTCTGGCAGATCAGCGCCGCGCGCATCGGCGTGGGCGTCGGTGAAGCCGCGCTCTCGCCGCCGGCGCACTCGCTGATCAGCGACTACTTCCCGCTCGAAAAGCGCGCGACCGCGCTCGGCATCTACGCGGTCGGCATCCACGTCGGCACGTTGTTCGGCTTCAAGGGCGGCGGCGTCCTCGACGACATGTTCGGCTGGCGCTGGGCGTTCGTGATCGTGGGCGTGCCGGGGTTGTTATTGGCGCTGCTCGTGTGGCTCACGGTGAAGGAGCCGCGCCGCGGCCGCACCGATCCGGCGCACGCGAACCCGGCGCCTGCGCCGCCCGTCGCCGAGGTGCTCGCGTACCTGATGCAGCGCGCCTCGTTCGTGTGGCTCGCGATCGCGATGGGGTTCACGGCGTTCGCCGGCTACGCGTTCTCGGTGTGGGCGCCGACGTTCCTGAAGCGCGTGCACGGCATGACGTCGAGCGAAGCGGGCGATCTCGGCTGGCCGATCGGCATCGGCGGCGCGCTCGGCTCGATCCTCGCGGGCTACGTCGCGGATCGCCTCGGCCGCCGCGATCCGCGCTGGTGGGTGTGGGTGCCGGCGCTCGCGGGCGTCGGGCCGCTGCCGTTCACGCTCGCGTTCATGCTGCACGGCGATCCCACGTTCGCGCTGTGGATCGCGACGCCCGGCATGGCGATCGCGGCGTTCTATCAGGGCCCGAGCTTCGCGACGGTGCAGAACCTCGCGCGCCCCGAAATGCGCTCGGTCGCGAGCGGCCTGATGCTCTTCATCACCACGATGATCGGCTACGCGCTCGGCCCGCGGACGATCGGGCTGCTGAACGATCACGTGTTCGCACACCACGGCGACTTCGCGGTCCGCTACTCGCTCGCGCTCGTGCTCTCGGTCGCCGGCCTCGCCGGCACGCTCAGCTACGTGGTGGCGGGCCGCTACCTGCGCGCAGACCTGCATCGCGCAGCCGCCTGACGCGGTGAGCGCGCCGGAGCTCTCGCCGCTGCGCGCGGACCAAGTGCGCGAGGCCGCGCGGCTGCTCGCGCGCGCGTTCTGCGAGAACGCGATGAACCGCGTCGTCGCGCCGGGCTCGGCGCGCAGCCGCGAGCGCAGCAACGCCGCCGGCATGCGCGCCGTGCTGC
>VGRF01000087.1 GCA_016875395.1 Deltaproteobacteria bacterium
TAGGGTGCGCGCGTGGAACGACCCGTCTACTGACGATCTTGACGCGCCCATCGTGACGCAGGCGCAGGCAGACAGGCGCGAGCGCGCGCGAGTGAGGCGAGCGGAGCGAGCGGACGCTGCAGCCGAAGCCCGCGCGATGCGCGAGCATGCTGCGCTCGGCGAAGCCGCCCGAAGCTCTGATGCGCCGCTGCTCGCCGACTCCGCGAGCGTCGCGAGATACGCCGACCTTGCGCGCGCCTCGTTCCGCGCCACTGACGCGAGGCTCGCCTACGTCCTGACGCTTGCCCGATGGCATGGGGGTGCAGCGTCGCCGAACCTGCATGCCCCTATGGCTGCGGCTCTCGCGCTCCGCCGGTCCTACCCCTGGCGCGCGCAACTCGACGAGCTTGCTGACGCCGTCGCGCGGCGCGCGTTCGGAAGCGATATGCGCGCCGCTCGAGTCTGGTATCGAGCGCTGGGCGGATAGCACCCGCAACAAAAAGAACGGCCCCAAGGCAGCTGCCCGGGGCCGTTCTTTGTTGCGCCGTCAATCCACTGCTATCACGAAACCTGAGGCTATCGCGGCCGCGAGGGCAGCGCGCGGCGCCCTCGCCGCTTTGAAGCGCAAGGCAGCGACGTGGCCGCGTGGGTCCAGGAAGCGTAAGTCTGTCTGGTCAGCGTCTAGTGTCGGGTGGCCCGACCAGGTCTCAGGTAGCGCGACTCCACGAGCTGTACCGAAGACCACCGCGACGTTGCCGCCCGAGGCGAGAACGCGCTCGGCGTCGACCGCGTTCCTTCCGGAGTAGGAAAAGGTGAGGTGGTAGTTCGTCCGCTCGCCTCGCGCGTTCTGCAGAGCCCGCGCCGGATTTTTCGTGTAGTCATAAAATTGCACGCCGCTGAACGCCTGCGCGAATCTAGGCCCTTCCCCGATGTCTGACGAACCGTCGATTCGCACCGCAGGCTTCAGTCCCACCCGGGCTGCAGCACGCTCGAAGGCCCGAATCTCTGCCTCGAGCAGCTCGCGCCACAAATGCCGCGCGCCCATATAGAGCGCCGCTTTCCATAGCCGCGATAGCCTGGCTGAGTGAAAAACCATCCTGCCGCTCTCCCTGCCGAGGCATACGCCTTCGCACGAGGAGCTCGCGAAAGCGCAGAGCGTTCTCCGGTCGCCCGCGCTAAAGGCTTCACGCGCCGGAGCCATATATACAACGGCGGTCAAATACCCGCGGCCCTCGCCTTTTTCCGTCTTAGTGCCCGATCCGAGCAGGCGCGGCTCAACCGGCAGCGCCTCGAGCGCCTCCGGTCGCACGCGCGCGCGC
>VGRF01000088.1 GCA_016875395.1 Deltaproteobacteria bacterium
TGGCGGACAAGGACCCGCCGCTCGCGGGCACGGACTTGAACTACGACCCGTTCACGCACGATGGGCGCGGCCGCATCTTCAAGGTGGGCCTCACCTACACGTGGACGCCCGAATGAGCTGACTCGGCTTCGGCCGGCGCGCGGCCCCTGCTCTCGCGAGCGGGGGCCGCGTTGCTTTTGAGCGCGTGCGAGTCGTCAATCGGGAAGCGTGATCTCGAGCGCGCGCCAGAGGTACCACGCGCCCACGCTGCGGAACGGGCGCCACGGCGCGGCGATCGCGGCGAGCGCGTCGGGCTTCGGCAGATCGCGCAGGCCGTAGAGCTTCTGTGCGCCCTTGCGCACGCCGTAGTCGCCGGTGGGAAGCACGTCGGGGCGGCCGAGCGCGAACATCAGCAGCATGTGCGCGGTCCACTCGCCGACGCCGCGGATCTGCGTGACGGACTCGACCACCGCGTCGTCGTGCATGTGCGGGATGCGCCGCGCGCTCACGAGCCCGCTGTCGAACGCGCTCGCGACCGCCTTCACCGCCGCGGCCTTCTGCCGTGAGAGGCCGAACGTGCGGAGCTTCGCGTCCCGCTGCTTCGCGAGCAGCGCGGGCGGCGGGACGCGCCCGCCAAAGCCCGCCTTGAAGCGCCGCTCGATCGTGGCCGCGGCCTTGCCCGCGAGCTGCTGATAGAGGATGGAGCGCACGAGGTAGCGGTAGGGGTCGCCGCGCGGCGTGAGCGTGCACGGGCCGTGCGCCTCGATCACGCGCGCGAGCTTCGCGTCGGCGCGCGCGAGGTGGCGCGTGGCCTCTCCGAGCTTCGCTGCGTCGAGCTTTTCTATGCGCGGCATGGCGGCTCACCGTAAGCTGGCGCGCGAGGTGGCGCGATGGCCGAGCTCGAGATTGCGCAGGAGCGCGCGACGAACCTGTGGAACAGCGCGTCGCGCAAGCTGCCGCAGCTCGCCAAGGCGACACAGCTACGCGCCGCGCCGGCGGTGACGAGCGACCAGATCGGCGGCCTCGCGGCGGCGCTCGACGAAGTGCTCACCTACGCCTGCGCCGCGAACACCCCCGAGAAATACGAGGCGTGGGGCACGTTCCCGCCGAGCGGCTTGCTCCTGATCGGGCAGTCCGGCACGGGCAAGACCCTGCTTGCCGAAGCCCTCGCGACGCGCGCGCGCACCGCGTTCCTGCGCGTGCACGTGCCGAACCTCGCGCTCGAGATCGTGCACCGCGGCGGACAGGTGGGCGAGCTGCTCGAAGGCTGGGCGCAGACGCTCGGCGAGATGCCCCCCGTGAC
>VGRF01000089.1 GCA_016875395.1 Deltaproteobacteria bacterium
CTGGTGGCCGAGACGCAAGCCGAGCTCCCCGCCGCGCCGCCGCGATACCTGATGGGTCTCGGCAAGCCCGAGGACATCGTCAACGCGATCGCCCTCGGGGTCGACCTGTTCGACTGCGTCGTGCCCACTCGCCACGCCCGCCACGGGCTGCTCTACACGTCCGAAGGCGTGCTCGCGATTCGCAACGCGCGCTACCGCGAGGACTTCGCAGCGATCGATCCGCGCTGCGATTGCCGCGCCTGCGCGCGCTTCAGCCGCGCGTATCTGCGGCACCTCTTCCAAGCCGGCGAAGCGCTCGGCGCGCGGCTCGCGACGCTGCACAACCTGCGCTTCTACATGCGCCTCCTCGCGGGCGCGCGCGTCGCGATCAGCGCCGGCGCCCTGCCCGCCTTCCGCGGCGAGATCTTGGGCCGCGTCGCGCGGCGCGTGGACTGAAACACGCGAGCAAGCAGCGGAACGCAGCGCGCGCGCCAGCGGACTGTTCTCTCAAGCGTTTCGCGGGCCGCGCCGATTCTCCGGCGTGAGCGAGGGCCGCATGCACGACGAGTTCACTCCGCGCAGCGCGCCGGCCAGCACACTTCCGCCGGCCGTCCCTGCGCTGGGCTGCGCCGCCGCGGCGCTGCTCGCCGACGTCGCGACGTTCTCGCTCGGGCTGCCGGGGCTCGCCGTCTCGGCCGCGTTCGCCGGCGGAAGCTTCCTGCTCGCGCACTTCGCGCTGTCGCGCGCCAACGCAGTGGCCGCCGCAAGCGCGGCGCCGGATCCCGCGGCGCAGTCCCGCATCGCGGCTCTCGAGAGCGAGCTGCTCGAAGCCCGCGCCGAGGCAGCCGAGCACGCGGAGCGCAGCCAGCACACGCGGGAGCGCGCGCGCGAGGGCGGCCGCGAGATCGAGGAAGCGCTCGAAGAGACCGCTTCGTTCTTCGCGCACATCAACAGCTCGATCCGCGGCATCAACGACGAGGTCGAACGGCTCGCGGGCTCGGTGTCGGGTGCGAGCACGTCGATCGAGCAGATGAACGAATCCATCGAGCGCGTGAGCTTCGGCGCGAGTCGGCTGCACGACGCGTCGAACGCGACCGCCTCCACCGTGCACGAGATGACGGCGAGCATCCGCCAGGTGGCGGACAGCGCGGACTCGGTACAGGGCATGGCCGAGGAGTCCGCCGCCGCGATGATCGAGATGGACCGCGCGATCCACGAAGTGAGCTCGCACGTGGAGGACGCCGCGCGCCTCAC
>VGRF01000090.1 GCA_016875395.1 Deltaproteobacteria bacterium
AGCACGAGCAGGCGGAACTGCTCGATCTCGATCCAGCTGTCGGCGATTTTCTCCTGCGTCATCTGCAGGTCCGCGAGCTTCCCGCCGCGCACGTCGCGCGAGAGCGCTCGCTCGCACATCAGGTCGAACGCCTTGCGCAGCTGAGCGATCGTGCGCATCGCGTGATGGATGCGGCCGCCGCCGAGGCGCGTCTGCGCGATCACGAACGCGCCGCCCGGCTTGCCGAGCAGATGGTCCGCCGGCACGCGCACGTTGTCGTACCTGATGTAGGCGTGGCTCGCGTGCTCGGGCCGCTCCATGCCGACGCCCACGTTGCGGATGATCTTCACGCCGGGCGTCTCGGTCGGCACGATGAACATCGACATGCCGCCGTGCGCGTCGACCTCGGGGTCGGTCACCGCCATCACGATCAGAAACGAGGACCAGCGCGCGTTCGAGGAGAACCACTTCTCGCCGTTGATCACCCACTCGTTGCCGTCGCGCACGGCGCGCGTGGTGAACAGCGTCGGGTCGGCGCCCGCGTGCGGCTCGGTCATCGAATAACAAGACACGATGTCGCCGTTGAGCAGCGGCTTCAGGTAGCGGTCCTTCTGCCCCTGCGTGCCGTAGTGGGCGAGGATCTCGGCGTTGCCGGAGTCGGGCGCCTGGCAGCCGAACACAATCGGCGCGAAGCGCGTGCGGCCGAGGATCTCGTTCATCAGCGCGAGCTTCAGCTGGCCGTAGCCGGGGCCGCCGAGGTCGGGGCCGAGGTGACACGCCCAAAGGCCGCGCTCCTTCACGCGCTCCTTGAGCGGGGTGGTGAATCTGCGGACCTGCTCGTCGCGCAGGTCGTAGGCCTCGCCGAGCACGAGGTCGAGGGGCTCGACCTCGTCGCGCACGAACGCGTCCATCCAGTCGAGCTCGCGTTGAAACTCTGCATCGGTCTCGAAGTCCCAGGCCATAGGGGTTCTCCTCGTTGGTCGTGCGACGGTAGGTCGCTGCGGGCTCACCGTGCGAGAGCGCGGGGCACGAAAGCAGCGAGGCGGCGCCGGCTCCCGCCGTGCGCCGCCTCGAGTCGAGAATCGCGCCGGGGCGCGCTTCAGCTCAGGACTTGCCGCTCTCGGTGTCGATCGCGCGGATCCAGCCCTCCGCCTGCTTGGCGTGGCGGGTGCCCATCGCGCGCTGGAACCACTGGCGGGCTTCCTGCGGCTTCTTGAGGTTGTAGTACGACAT
>VGRF01000091.1 GCA_016875395.1 Deltaproteobacteria bacterium
TGTGTCAGACTCGCTCGCCCTTTCGCGAGGTGCACCGATGGCGAAGCAGCGCATGACCCCTTCCGAGGCGTTCGTCGAGACGCTCGTTTCGCAGGGCGTGACCCACGTGTTCGGGATCGTCGGCTCGGCCTACATGGACGCGCTCGACCTTTTTCCCACCGCGGGCATTCGCTTCGTGCCCACCGTGCACGAGCAGGGCGCGGCACACATGGCCGACGGCTTCTCGCGCGTGAGCGGGAAACACGGCGTGTGCATCGCGCAGAACGGCCCGGGCATCACGAACTTCGTCACCGCGATCGCCGCCGCCTACTGGGCGCACAGTCCGGTCGTCGCGATCACGCCCGAGGCAGGCTCGCTCGGTGTCGGGCTCGGCGGCTTTCAGGAGACGGACCAGCTCCCGATCTTCTCGAAGATCACGAAGTATCAGGCCCACGTGAACTCGCCCGCGCGCATGGCGGAGCTGACGGCGCGCGCCTTCGACCGCGCGCACCTCGAGCTCGGGCCGACGCAGCTCAACATCCCGCGCGACTACTTCTACGGCGACGTCGAATGCGAGATCCCCGCGCCACTGAAGATCTCGCGCGGCCCCGGCGCGAGCGCCGACCTCGACGCTGCGGCGAAGCTGCTCTCCGAGGCGCGCTTCCCGGTGATCATCGCGGGCGGCGGCGTGGTGATGTCGAACGGCGCGGCCGCGCTCGTCGCGCTCGCCGAGAAGCTCGGCGCCGCCGTCGTGAACTCGTACCTCCACAACGACTCGTTCCCCGCGAGCCACGCGCTTGCGTGCGGCCCCCTCGGTTATCACGGGTCGAAGGCCGCGATGCGCGTCATCGCTCAGGCCGACGTCGTGCTCGCGCTCGGCTCGCGCCTCGGCCCCTTCGGCACGCTGCCGCAGTACGGCTTCGATTACTGGCCCGCGAACGCGAAGCTCGTGCAGGTCGACGCCGACCCGCGTGTGCTCGGGCTCGTGAAGAAGACCCACGTCGCGGTGTGCGGCGACGCGCGCGAAGCCGCCGAGGCCCTGACAGCTCGCCTCGCGCAGCGCGCGCTCGCGGGCGACGTGACGCGCGCCGAGCGCGCCGCCACGATCGCGCGCGAGAAGCAGCGCTGGACCGAGGAGCGCGCGAGCTGGGATCACGAGCAGGACGCGTGGAGCGTGCGCGAGATGCGCGGCTCCGCGTATCTGCACCC
>VGRF01000092.1 GCA_016875395.1 Deltaproteobacteria bacterium
TCGCAAAAGTTGCGGGCGATCCACACAAGATTGATGGTGCGGATCTTGCGGCTCTTCGCGGTAAGAAAAAGATGGAAGAGGGGCAAGCTGATTATATTCTCAAGAAACACACTGGTGGTGAAAAAAAGAAATCTGTTAGCGCGAAAGAGATGAGCGATTTTAAAGATTCGTTGACGTCTTTCATGAAAACAAAGAAAATGCCGGTTGACTTGGGCAAGAAATGAAATCTTTTGCGGTTCTACGAGAAGATCTAAGACAGTGGTTCGATCCCAAGCATCCTAAAGGTGGTTGGAAAAGAATCAACAGTAGGGGTGAAGCAATTGGTCCCTGCGCTCGCAAAGAGGGTGAGGGAAAACCAAAATGTATGTCGAATCAAAAGAGGGCGCAACTTTCGAAAAAAGAAAGAGCGGCAGCAGTGGCAGCAAAAAGAAAACATGATCCTAATCCTGACAGAAAAGGTGCGCCCATTAACGTCTCTAATTTTGGTAAAGGAAAAATAGGTGAAAATGTGGCAAATTTCCCAGAAAAAACTGAAGAAGTAGAACAGCTTGACGAAAAGAATGTTCCGACGAGCCCAGAAAAATGGGCACGTGCCAAAGCACAAGCGAGAGCCAAGTTTGATGTTTATCCTTCCGCCTATGCAAATGGTTGGGCAGCCAAGAAATACAAGGCCATGGGTGGTGGTTGGAAATCTGTTTCTGAGGCAGTGAAAGATAAGTTCGATGTGGGTGAATACGATCAAGAAGGTGATATGGTCAAATCTGATTTGCGATCAATCATGGCAAATGCCAAACGGCTGCATGATATGATTGAGGATGCTGACAATCTTCCTGAGTGGTGTCAAAATAAAATTACCTTGGCGGAAGATTATGTTTCAACTGTTGCTAATTATTTGACGGCAGAAATGAATGAAACGGTTGAATCCGGTCATGGGGATCCGTCTAAAAAGTTTGATCCTCGTCTGGTTAGAAAAGTCAATCAGTACAGCCGTGGAGATTGGGGTCCTCGTCAGGGGCTGCGCACCAAGAAGCCAATGAAAAAGAAGATGAAGGAAGAGGCACAGAAGATCGAAGAGCGGTCGCTTACAGAACCAGAAATGAAAAAGAAAGAAGAGATCGTCAAATCAATGAAAAAGAAACTTATGAGCTTTAAAGATCGGTATGGGGATCGTGCGAAAGAAGTTATGTA
>VGRF01000093.1 GCA_016875395.1 Deltaproteobacteria bacterium
TAGGTGCAATTGTAGATTTTCTTACTTTTGGTTTTTTTGGAGAAGATGCAGTAAGAAATTTATTTTCTAAAATTGAAAGTTTTATCAATCCTGTAATTGATACAATCAAAGATGTATATTATAAAGTAAAAGATTGGATTGTCAATAATGTTGGTATTCCCAAAATAGATTTGGGTAATTGGTTTGGCAAAGATAGATCAATAGGTCCTTGGTATCCATTTAAGTCAAATCCAAAAAGTGCAGAAGATGAAATAAGCGATAGAGGTGGAAAGAAAGATGAAGGTGCGGGTGCCGCGCCAGCTGGCGGACTTGACCCGGCCGCGGCAGCTGCCGCTATGGGTGGTGTCGGCTTCGTTGATTTTGGAGATGGTGGAGATGGAACACCAGGAGCAGCACCTTCTGCATCAACTGAAGCGGCTGCTGGCGGCGGAGTTGAAGCACCTACAACTTCAACTCCAACTCCAATTCCACAGAGCTCCATGGAAACCGCTCCTGCAGAAGGAAAAAGTCAATTTCAAAGAGAATATGATGCGGAAATGGCGGAAAAGCAAAGATTAGGTGAAGAAAGATTAAAAAGAGAAATTGCAGAAATAGAAAGTATTGATACTGGTTACGAAAGTCCCGCTCGTGGTGCTACTACTCCTACTAGAGCTCCTGCGCCTGCTCCTGACAGAAGCAGGCCTGCTCCTGCTCCTGTTCCTACTAGACCACCTCTTGCTGAATATCACCATGTTCCAACAGAGCAAGATATAGAAATAGAAAAAGCTCTTTCTGAAGGCCGCGAACTTACTCCAGAACAGCGCAAAAGAATACAGGAAGTTGCTGCAGAAAGATTCAGAGTTAGACGAGGTGCTGCCTACAAACCACCAGCCGCAAAAGCGGGCGCTTCGGCTCCTTCTGTAGCCCAATCATCTGGAGGTAGTGCTGGAGCGGCACCTTCAGAATCTGGTACTTCTGCATCAGGTGATGCAGGTAGCGCTGCTGGTGTTACCCCAACTCCAGCTCCCAGTACCGTTTCCAGTGGTGCAAGTTTAGATAATGCTTCACAACAAATTGCAGAGCAACAAAGAATGGAATCTTCTGCTGATATGGGTTCAACAGTTAATGCACCAGTAACAAACAACAGTCAATCTGCAACTGG
>VGRF01000094.1 GCA_016875395.1 Deltaproteobacteria bacterium
ACTCTGGCCGGCGCCACTCTGGCCGGCGCCACTCTGGCCGGCGCCACTCTGGCCGGCGCCACTCTGGCCGGCGCCACTCTGGCCAGCGCCACTCTGGCCGGCGCCACTCTGGCCGGCGCCACTCTGGCCGGCGCCACTCTGGCCAGCGCCACTCTGGCCAGCGCCACTCTGGCCAGCACCACTCTGACCAGCACCACTCTGACCAGCACCACTCTGACCAGCACCACTCTGGCCAGCACCACTCTGGCCCTGCTGTTGCCCCGAGGATGGCGACGAACGCACGTTTGGAGGAAGTCCTCCCGAACCCGTTGGTCCGCCCGAGCCCGTGGGCGAGTAGCCAGCGTTCACCAACGGCTGCGCTGCCTTCGCAATCCCCTCTATATCCAGAAGCACTTCCACCTTCCCCCCAAACTCACTGTCAGGTGGGAACTTCAGTCCAAAGTCCGTTGGATTCAGATCGAAACGCACTTCGAACCCAGCACAGTTGCCAAGCGATGTCCGCGACTGCCCCGTCCGTGAAGCTCGCACGGTGATCGGTCGCGTCTTGCCTGCGATTGTCAACTCTCCATCGAGCGAAAAGGAGTCGCTCGAAACCTGCGATCCGGAGAGCGATGTCGTCGTCAGCACAAACTCGGGGTTCTTGTTGGTATTCAGGAACGCGGATCCCATGTGCACGCGAGCAAAGTCCTCGCCATCGCAGTCAAGCGATTTCGCCCCCACCCGCACGGTGAGTTGAGGCCAGTTTCCCTGCGTCAGCGCGAAGGAGCCTGACACATCGTGGAAAGCGGCCCAGTACTGCCCCGCCTTCGCGTGTTGCACGCCGACGAATGCAGAACTGTAGAGATCGTCGATAGCGAAATGCTGCAGTCCTGCTGGTGGCGGCACATAGCGGTAACTCCCATTGTTGTCTGCGGCGATCTGCTTGCAAATCTGCTCTCCCATCTGATCGTGGAAGCAGATCGTGTTGATCTCCACCTTCTTGGCAGGATTGCCTGCTGCGATGACTGCACCAGAACTTGCAGCGTCGAAGACGCCGTCCGTCATCAGGAAGATCGCTTCGGGTTTCAGGCGCCGCAGCGCGATGTCAAGCGCACCACTCGGATCGGTGCCCCCACCAGAATTTGGTCCGAAGGCGG
>VGRF01000095.1 GCA_016875395.1 Deltaproteobacteria bacterium
TGCCCCGTATGTGGAAGCGTACAGCGCAGCGAACTGTGCTCCCTGCATCTGCTGCTCGGCAGCGCTCATCTCGTTGCCGAGCAACGCGACCGCCTGCGCTGCCGCGTTCCAGTTCTGCTGCGAGAGTGTCTGCTGCATCTGCGCAGCCTGCGCCGATGCGATCTGCAATCGGTTGGTGGCATCGAGGGCGCGTGCAATGGCCTCACCAGCGAGCAAACTCGCACGATCTGCGAACGCATGCGCCACCTGAGATCCGGCGCCTTCTGCAGCATTCTGTGCGACGGTGGCAACATGCACAGCAGCATCCGCCAATCCCTGCACCACCGAAGTACCCGCCTCCAGATCTCCGACCGCACCATCTGTGCCGGTCTCACCGCCAACTGCAAAGGCGATCTCCCGAGCGGCGATTTCAAGCGACAGTCCCTCTTGGACGAGCGCACCGCTTTGCTCTGCGAACACCTGCGCGGATGCAGTCGCCATCTGCGCAGACTCCACAGCTTCGGCGACTTCCCTTGATAGATCGCCCACTTGCACTGCCAGTAGTGCGCCCGCCTCAGGATCCGCGAACTCTTGACCGTTCTCTCCTTGCAGTACTTGGAGCATCCCGTCGAACGTTGATTCGAGATTGTGAAAGAGCGCTTCACCAGCATCGCGCGATTCAGCTACGTCCTCGAGTTGCGCTCGAGCATCCGCCACCCGCTCGAGTGCGGCAAGCGAAACGCCTTCCTGCGCCTGTGCGAAGAAGTTGAAGTCAAACGACGCCTCACGGATGGCTTGTGCGCCAAACAACAGACCGCTTGCGACATCCGCCGCCTGAAGCGTCAGGTCAAGCGTAAAGACCGTTGCCGCAGCTGCGTCAAGCGTCGATGCTCGACGATCCACACCAGACAATACGGATTGCAGCGAATCGAGGGCAGACTGTGCCGCCTGCAACGCTGGCTCGCTGGATGCAAGCGTGAACGCGTCGATCCGTGTTTGAAGTCCCTCTGTGGCACCCGCCGCAGCAGAAGCCGCACCTCCCGCGCCATTCGCGCTGCTCGCTGCGATGGCGGCGAACGCCGCTGATCGCGCCACGAGCAGATCGAGCGTATCACCCGAACCACTGCCTCCGAGTTGCGCAAGGC
>VGRF01000096.1 GCA_016875395.1 Deltaproteobacteria bacterium
CCGGTGGTGTGAATGATTGGAAGCCGCCAACCGGTGGTGTAGCCGCCTTACCGCAAACGCCAATAAGCGCCCTTCGCCCTGACGAAATCGCACAATTAACCCCCAACCAGATGGCTGCTTTTAAAGGCACAGATATTGCACAACTTTCATCAGATTCGTTTAAGAATTTTGATCAGAGGCAATTTACGGCCTTGCCTCCCGCTGCCTTCAGCGGAATGACTCCGGAGCAAGTCAAAAACCTTGATCCCAAGGCAGTATCAGGGATGGGTGCGGAACAATTCAGTCAACTTTCACCCGATGCTTTCAAAGCGATGGGCGCTCGGCAGTTACAGAACCTTCCGCCCCAAGCATATGCGGGCATGACTGAAGATCAACTAGGTGCATTGCCACCTACGGCGATGAAGAACTTTGATGCTAAGGATCTTGCTGCCATGGCGCCCCAAGCATATGCGGGCATGACTCCGGAGCAAGTCAAAAACCTTGATCCCAAGGCAGTATCAGGGATGGGTGCGGAACAATTCAGTCAACTTTCACCCGATGCTTTCAAAGCGATGGGCGCTCGGCAGTTACAGAACCTTCCGCCCCAAGCATATGCGGGCATGACTGAAGATCAACTAGGTGCATTGCCACCTACGGCGATGAAGAACTTTGATGCTAAGGATCTTGCTGCCATGGCGCCCCAAGCATATGCGGGCATGACTCCGGAGCAAGTCAAAAACCTTGATCCCAAAGCCATTACTGGCATGAGTCCAGAACAAGTGGCACAGATAGACCCTCAGGCAATTTCCGGCATGAAGCCTCAACAGTTGAAGTCTATGAAGCCTGCAACTTTTGCAAACTTGACTGAAGATCAACTAGGTGCATTGAAGCCAAAACAGGCTAAAGGCCTGAGTCTTGAACTACTCAAATCCCTCTCGCCGGAGAAAGCCTCTGCAATTCCCAAAGAAGTGATTGCGCAGATGACTTCGGCTCAGAAAGCTGCGTTACCCTAACAATTAGAGCCAACTACGGCCTCTACTGAAGTTGGCAGTAGGCTCTCAGGGTCATGGCCCTTGATCTCGCGTTGTTGATTCTTGGAATCATTGCCGTTGCAACCGGCTACAACCGGGGCGCCTTTGCC